>JAFLJW010000463.1 GCA_022712815.1 Pseudodesulfovibrio sp.
ATAATAGTGCTTGACCGGCTTGAGTTCGTCATCAAGCTCATAGACCAGTGGCACCCCGGTAGGGATATTGAATTGGGTGATTTCTTCATCGCTCATCTCATCAAGGTATTTGACTAATCCTCTCAGAGAATTGCCGTGAGCCACGATCAGCACCCGCTTGCCGCTCTTGATCTGGGGAACAATGGTATCAAACCAATAGGGCATGGTCCGGTCGATGGTCGTCTTGAGGCTTTCGCATTTTGGCAGATCTTCGGAAGACAAATCTGCATATCGGGGATCGTGCCCCGGATACCGGGCATCATCCAAGTCGAGTTCCGGCGGAGGGGTATCAAAACTGCGCCGCCAGATAAAGACCTGATCGTCACCATATTTTTTGGAAGTCTCGGCCTTGTTCAGTCCTTGAAGTGCGCCGTAGTGCCGCTCATTAAGCCGCCATGTATTGAAAACAGGGAGCCACATCTGGTCCATCCCGTCCAGAACGAGCCACATAGTACGGATCGCTCTTTTCAAAAAAGATGTATGGACAAGATCAAAGACAAACCCTTCTTCCTTGAGAAGACGGGCTCCCTCGACAGCTTCCCGAATTCCTTGCTCCGTCAGGTCAACATCGGTCCAGCCGGTAAACCTGTTCTCCAGATTCCACGCGCTTTGTCCGTGTCGGATCAACACCAGTTTATGCATAACACCTCCATTTCATGTCGCAGTTCAAGACATGCAAGAGTACCCATAAAACTGGTTCAAGGGAAGATGGTATAGATTATAAATCAATAACGTTTTGGGGCAGACTCGCGCATTTCATCATCAAGTTGTTGAAACAACTCACGTTTTCTTTTTTCAAAGGTCAGTGCACTCTTAACAGCGGCAAAGATCAGGCAGGAAATGCTGAGAATTATCACAAGACCTTTGGAAATTTCCCAACGCTGGCTCTCATCATTAATCAGATCAAGGATGTAATTCCCGCGAACATCCTGTGTAAAATAGATCAGAGCCGGTACGCCAACAAGAAGCAATCCCAATCCGACCAACTCAAACCAGATAAAATTACGGCCAAGCATAAGAATGAAAAGCGTGCTGTCCCGAATTATCCGCAAGGTAACGAGACGTCCCTGCAAGGTGCTGATATGTTCTTCAATTTCTTCAAGAAACAACAAGGCTTTTCTAAAATTATCCGCATCCTTGATCTGCTGGGTCTTGATCCAGTTTATCTTGTCTACACAAAAGTTGAAATCCTTATTGAATTCAAGCAGCAGTTTGGGGAATGGAAACCATGCGGCTTCTCTTTGAATCTCACGGACACGATCCGCAAGATATTCCAGATTGCCGTTGATGCGCTTAACTTCCAGCCCCACTTCGATATCAAGTGCTGATCCGAACTTTTCCGTACCTTTGTCTAACAGCCGGTAAGCCACATAATTGTTGACCGCACCAAGTTTTTTTAGTCGCTCCAACTCCTCATTGGCTGCCTCAAAATAATTATGATCTTCGCTAAATCGCTTGGAAATGTCATCAGCATATTCTTTGACTTTGCCTCGCGCGACTTCGACAATTCCCTCAGCTTCGGCCCACCGCTCCCAAAGGGAACTCATAAGCTGCACACGGCCACGATCGAGTTCAGGGTCGATGAGAATCCTGTTGAAAACATGAGGATCGCGCCCGACAAGATCAAAAAAGAGGTCCATGGCCTGTCCGATAAAGCCCATTTTCACCATGCACACACCTTGACGATAGACCGGATCGATCCAGGTCGAAGAGAATGAATTGGCTTTTTTGTATGTGTTGATGGCCTCCTTCAGATTACCCTCAACCTCCATGAGACGCGCCTGCAAATAGGAAAAATATCCCTGTTGCAAAGGAGTGTAGCTCATCCGTTCAGCTTCCTGCCAATGGAAGAGAGCCTGATTGCGATCCCCTGTCTCCAAATACCAGAAGCCCAATATGGCATGGGGTTGATAACTTCGCGGATACTTGAGTTGAGCCTCTTTAATAAGCCTCTCGGCTTCCTCCATATCTCCGCCTTCGATCTTTTCCAGAGCCTCCCAAATGTACTCGCCTTCCTTGGGAGTCAACTGTTTGAAACCGTCAGCCCAATCTTTACCCCGGCTACGCCAGACGAGCTTCAGTGTTCGCAATTGCGCCGAGCCATTGAGTTCAAATACGGCCCTGACCAAAAGGCTTTGGAGATTGTCCTTGGAATTCATCACGGACAAAATGGAGTCGTAAAAATTCTCTTGACTGATAATTTTACCAATCTCAGCAAATCCCTTGGAAAAATCTTCTACGTCTGTCTTGGCCAGCCGATTCCAGATCTGAGGTTGCAACGAGGGGAGTTCTTTTGAAGGACAATCCTTGGGCTGATGACTTTTCTGACCACAATAAAAGCACTCATCTCCTTCTATCGTGACCAATGCATCGGGCAATAAAACTTGCATGGAGCCATGCACAACACCACTTCCACCTTCCATAAGAGCGACGGTACACCAAGAATCAAGGGAAACCTGATCGGTCCCATATCTGGCCTCATCCATCCTAAACCACTCGGAAAGAAGGAACCCATCCATGAACCGAACGTAAGGAAAATCTGGTGCCAGACGATTCCAGTCCAAGCCGACCTTATTGGGCAAATCACCTGTGAACTGCATGGTTCCCTGTGCAACCGCGGCCATGACGATAGGCCAATAATTTTTTTCCGGATCTTCTTTAAGGGCCTTGATCAGGGTCAAGATATCACTGCAAAATGAGCGGAGCAGACGAAAATTGTCCAAGGGGAAGAAGATAGCCCCCTCTTTGATGTCGGAAATATATTTGAGACCGAGTTTTTGCAGCAACTCGATAATTTCAGAGGAAAAATCACGCCAGCCGACGATGCTATCCTTGTCCGACATCTTTCCAAGCGGCTTGATAATAAAATACCACTTCAGAAAAGATTCATAATCAAGGCCCTGATCAACATCAAGCTGGAGCCACTCTACAGCGGCCAAACCTTCGACGCTACCAAGAGGCAACGTAGACAACCCAACTACATTCTTGACTTCCTCTTTGAGCTTCGGATGAATGACCACTTCAAAATCATCACTGACCCTGGCGGTCTGCCGATCAAGTTCAACAGACAGAGATACTGTAGACTCCAGACTGTATCCCACAAGAAATGTGAGTGGCATAATCTGACAAAAAACGGCCATGGAATTGACTCTGGACCAAACTTGAAGCCGGGCCACTGCGCGAAAAATATCAGCCGTATTACAAAACCACAGAGCCTGCTCACTCTCCCTGGCAACACACAAAGCACCATAATCGCGAAGGGTGTTGTCCACAGCATTATGAAGATGGCCTTTCCAGACCACCCAAACACCAAACCCGGAAGCAACCAGCCTGGATTGATTGATTTCGGGAAGACCTTCTATGAGCTTGCTAAGAGTCGGCACGCGTTTACCTCAAGTCCCAGAGACTCTCTCATGACAAGAAAATCACCTGACCTTATTTAAAAACAACCCTGTCAAAGTTAACACAAAACATTCAAGGGAATTATTTTCCCGTCCCGGACCTTGCAAAACAGATTCCAAACCCGATTTGCCTCATCCTTTTTTCCTCTCTTTTCGCACCCTTGCTTATAAATTCCAACCTTTTTCGCAAGTACGGCCATGGCAGATTCCTGCTGAGATACGTCAAGTTTTCCACATTGCAGGATTTTTACAAGTGCACGAATACGGTGGAGATCGGCACACGGAACACAATTGGACAACTGGTCATCTCTGCCGCCATGTTTGATGGTGAGCTTCTCCGGCACCAAACCAACCGGGTATTTCAAACAGGCCCGAAGCCACATATCATAGTCTTCGCACGACGGCATTTCCACATCGAATGGTCCGATATATTCCCATGCCTTGCGTGTAAAAATGGTGCATGAAGGACTGATCAGACACATCTCAAGTGAGGCCTCGAAAAACCACCCTTCCGGCTTGCCGTACTTTGATTTCTGGTTAACACGCTTCCCGTTCCTGATCCATATTTCATCAGTCTGACAAACCTCGAAACCCTTCTCAATCATATAAGAAAGCTGCTTTTCAAGCTTTTTTGGCAACCACTCGTCGTCAGAATCCAAAAGTGCTATCATATTCCCTTTGCACCGGCTGATCCCGGTATTCCGCGCAGCAGAAACACCCCGGTTTTCTTGATAAACATATACGATTCTCGGATCGTCGTATGTCTTCAATACGTTCACGGTGTCATCAGTGGAACCGTCATCAATAATAATGCATTCCCACTTTTGATAAGTCTGCCTGAGAAGTGAATCCAGAGCCGCCGAGATTAACCCGGCGCGATTATATGTGGGAAGTATGATTGAAACAAGCGAATCGTCCATGAATATAAGCCCTTGCCTTCGCCTCTTTGAACTGTCATGCTCTTTATTCGACAATTCATACAGGCGATATATATGAAAATATTTCAAGTAATCAATGTTCGGTGGTTCAACGCAACCGCCTGGTATGCCATCACCCTCAGCCGCCTTCTGGTCAATGCGGGGCATGATGTAACCGTCTTGACCCAGGCGGGAACCCAATCAGAAAAAAAAGCTCAGGAACTGGGTCTCAAGACAATCTCTGTCGATCTGAATTCCATCAATCCCATCCGCTTTGCGACTGCAACGAAACATATCATACAACTGCTCAGGACGCACCGTCCAGACATCGTCAATTGTCACCGGGGCGAAGGCTTTTTCCTATGGGGATTGCTCAAACTTCTCGGCTTCGGTTTCAGGCTTGTCCGCACCCGTGGAGACCAACGTCCTCCAAAGAGCGATGCCTTCAACCGCTGGCTCCATTCCGGTGTGGCCGATGCCGTTGTGGTCACCAATCGTCATATGGCAAACTACTTCCTTGAGAAAATGCGCACACCCGGACGCGGCCTCTGGCTCATCCACGGCGGTGTGGATACCGAAAAATTCAGATTCGATCAAGCCGGACGTGATCGAGTTCGCAAGGAATTTGATTTCAAGCCAGATGATATCGTTATCGGGTTGCTTGGCCGCTTTGACCGGGTCAAGGGACACAAGGAGACCATTGAAGCTGTTGCCCGGCTGCGGAAACACGATGAATCAGCCAATATTCGACTCTTCCTCATCGGTTTCGATACGGCCATGACAAGTACCCAGATAGAATCCTGGATTGACGAATACGGCATCAGGGACAGCACACGCATCAGCGGAAAACGCGAAGATATAGGGGCATGCATCTCAGCCCTTGATGTCGGAGTTGTCGCCTCGCTATGGTCAGAAGCCATTGCCCGGTCCGCCCTTGAAATAATGGCTGCCGAACGCCCTCTGGTATCCACCGACGTAGGAGTCATGCCGGACCTTGTCAGCCCTTCCATGCTCGTACAACCCGGAGATTCGGAAGCATTGGCTTATGCCATAGGATTGGTCGCTCAGGAATCATTATTCAGGGAAGAAGTGCTCACCGCCCAAAAAAGGACCATGTCCCAACTGACTCTGGACGAATTCCTCAAGCGGAGCCTGAATCTCTATCACACTCTGCTGAACGATAATTAAAGCTGTTAATTCCCGAAGAATTCTTTGGTCTTTCTGATCTTGTCCGCCACGGCCAGAATGGTCATGGCATAGCTTTCCGAGTGGTTGTAGCGGTAGATGACTTTCAACTGTCCCGCGCGGTCCAGCCCTTCTTTCCAACCATGCTTTTTCACGAAATAGGCCATACTGTGCAATGCATCCGTGGTGTCAAAAAGATCGACTCGGCCATCGCCGGTACCGTCCCTGCCGTAGTGCAATGCACTTGAAGGGATGAACTGACACTGCCCTATGGCACCATAGATCGAGCTTGGAATATTCAACGGATCTTGTCCGTTCTTCTGAGCATAGGTAATAAGAGCCTTGAGCTCATCATATCCCCAGTTTCCTTTCTGCTCGGTCCGCCTGATCAACCATTTCATTGTCTCGTCGGAAAGATCCTTGCGTTTGATATAGGGTCGGATCAACTCGAAATCACGCCCCAGTGCCATGCTTGCCAGTATGGTCAGTCCGTTATGTCTACCCACCTGAGTTCCAAGCTTGGTTTCCACGAGCATGACAGCGGTCAGTATCTCACCGGGCACCGCATACTTTTTTTCTATGGTGACAAAATCAGCCTTGTGATCACGAAAGAACGCATATGCACCGGCAATCAGGATCGGATTGAGATACCGCTTCATGACCTCCGGTTTCTGTCTGGGACCCGGCTGCCTGGACGCGAGCTTGGTATCAAGCAACACGTTCATTTTCCGGGCCAGGACCTCAGGAGAAAATTTCAGGCTCTTGCGGGAAAAAAGTGCGGAGATATACGTCCTATCATAGCCATCAGCGACCAACCTGTCCACAAGGGGATTCCACACGTCCCCTGCCGCCACGCTGCATGGCAAGAAAAGGACACAAAAGAAAACGGCGGCCAACGAATAGACGATGACCGCGCGTTTCATGCGCTTGATGGTTCTGAAATCAAATCCTGTCCATGGGAACAAAGCCCATTTCCTCCTCGAAGTCATCGTCCATGCCGGACGTGTACTCCTTGAGATCATACGTCTTCCCACAGGAGGGACATTTAAGTGTCACTTCCAGACAACCCCGATAGGCAGTCAGGTCAAATCCGCACTTTTCGCATGTCATGCCCTGAGCCTGCCAGGAGCGCTTGCGATTTGTAAACATAAATTTACTCGGCTTCTTGCAGGCCAAGATTTTTTTCGCCCATGGCAACGTACAGGGTGGATATGGCGGTGCCATAATCTGCCAAAGCCTGCGAGAGTTGAGCTTCACTGATGGTCAACCGGGACTGTGCATTCAGCACATCGGTGTTGGTTCCGACCTGAGCCTGATACCGTGCGACAGCCATGCGGTACGCTTCCTCGGCTGCTTCAACGGACTTCTGGGCAACGAGGATACGATCAGCGGCTTCATTTATATTCAAGATAGCCGTCTTGACCTCAAATCCCGCATTGAGGCGAGTAGCCTCAAGCTGAGCCTCGACCTGCTTCACGGTCTCTTCATACTTCTTATAGTCGTAGTAATCAGCACCCCATTCAAATATGGTCATGGATGCCTTAACACCGACAGTCCAGTACTCACTGGCAGACTGGGAATACGAACCGCCGCCATTCAATCCGGCATCGATTCCTTTATTGTAATAGTTCCAATCCGCATCAACCGAAGGATAAAAACTGCTTGCGGCAATGGTCGTATCTTTCTGGGCAA
>JAFLJW010000303.1 GCA_022712815.1 Pseudodesulfovibrio sp.
GCCCTTGCCTATCCACACGCTGTGGACAGGAACAGGCGACGACAAAATACCGATACGCGCTCCGTTAACCTCTTCGATGGCGAACAAGTCATTGAAGACGAGCACCAGCCCGAACAAGGATGCCAGCCAGAATATGGCTCCAGCGGCCTGAGCGGTAATCTGTCCGCCAAGGGGCTTGGACAGGCTGAACAAAAAGATGAGCAACAGTCCCAGAAGCACGGCCTGTACCAATCCCTGCCCACCGGAAACGGACAGTTTCAAATCCTTGGAAACAATGGTTGCGGCGCGTCTCAACATGAGACCACCTCCGGTACATACCCGGAAGCGGGACCGAAATACTCGACTTTCCTGCCGCCCAGAGCCAGCACCTTATCCGCCAGTGCCGTGTCCTCAAAGACATGGTGGCTGATCCAGATGATGCTGGTTCCCTTGCTGCGAAAACTAGTGATTTCGCGCCGAAGCAGGGCCATGGAGCGGGTGTCCAGCCCGGTGCCCGGCTCGTCGAGAAAAATGAGCTTCGGCTCCACAAGGTAGATACGGGCGAGGTTGAGCCGCTGGGCCATGCCACGCGAGAACGATCCGGCTTTCTCTTCAGCCACCCGTTCCAGCCCCACCCTCTTGAGTTGGGCCACAAGCTCATCCCGGGACGGGGCAAGCTCGTACATGGAAGCCCAGAACCTGAGGTTGGCCAATGCGGACAGGCCGGGATAGATGAAGGTGGAATGGCCGAGATAGGCCACGTCTTCGGGTTCGACATTGAGGCTGATATCACCGGCGGACGGCATGGATAATCCGGCCATGATCCGCATGAGAGTGGATTTTCCCGCACCGTTGGGACCGGCCACCAGCATGATCTCGCCGGGACCGATCTCGCAGGAGACCTCTTTGAAGACGAGCTTGTTGCCATAGAATTTGGCGGCCCGCTTCACGGTCAGGAGAGGTTTGCCCACACGGTCAGTCATCTACCTGCCCTCACCCGACCGGGGCGTACGCCTCAGGAGCAGGAACCCGAACAGACACATGAATGTGCCGCCAATCCAGACCCAGTTGACCAGCGGATTGACGCTGATCTTGAAACTCGCCTTTTCCTCGCCGGTAAAGCCAAGCAACGTGGCATAAAGTTCGTCCCCCAGACTCGGAATGGTCGAGACCTCGGCAAACTGCTGTTTCTCGAAATTCCGGTAGATACGCTTGTCAGGATTCATGATCCCGACAAATTTTCCGTCCTTTGTGACTTCGAGGGTAACGGTGGCTCTAGCCACGATATCCGCGTCGTCATTGTCCTCTTTCATACTCAGGTACTTGACCTGATACTCACCGACCACGGCGATATCGCCCTTTGCCAGAATCAATTCCTCCTCGATCTTGTACGGACCGGAAAAAGCGATGCCAAGCGCCATGAGCGCAAGGCCCAGATGAACGCCATAAGCTCCCCATGACTGGCGCATGACGCGCATGGCCGGGTAGAAAATGAACAGCATGACGATACCGGACATGGCGGCCACGGCAGCGGCGGCGGTTAAGGTCGCCAGAGGTTTGGTGATGCCCATGGCATAAACGGCCCCGAAGCTGACCACCAGAACAACAGTGACACCGCTGAAACCTTTCATGTTGCGGATGCCGCCCTTCCAGCCCATCCATGGACAGTAGCAAAAGAGAAGCACCAGCATTGCCATGAACGGCAGGCAGACTCGATTGTAGAAATCAGCGGTCAGCCCCATTGTCTTGGTTGTCCACAGCTGGGCGATGACCGGCCACATGGTCCCCAGCGTAACGACCATGCCCAGGGCCAGCGGAAACCATGCTGCAATGACCAGCATACCCTGACGGCTCATGAAATCGGACAGGGTACGATGCGTCGGCCTTTCGCTCATGAAGGTGACCATCAAGGTCACAACGAGCCAGACGACCATGGACCAGAACAGGGGAACAGCCACCGGAGAGGCACCAAAGGTGTGCAGGGATTCGATGACACCGGACCGGGTCAGGTACGTGGAAAAAATGCAGAGCAGGAAGGTCAGCGACATCAAAAAGACATTGATGCGCTGCAATGCATTGCGCCGGGCCTCGATGATGGTGGTGTGCAGCACGGCAGTACCGGCAAACCATGGGATCAGGGAAGCATTTTCAACCGGGTCCCATGCCCAGTAGCCGCCCCAGCCGAGTTCCATGTAGGACCACCAGCCGCCAAGCACGATACCTGCGGTCAGGAAAATCCAGGACAGGATATTCCAGTTGCGGCAAATCTTGACCCAGGATTTGGTCTCGCCCGCAATGGACGCGGCCAAAGCACAGGCAGCTGGAATCGCATACATGGCAAAACCGAGGAACAGGAGCGGCGGGTGAAAGATCATACCGGGATTCCTGAGCAACGGGTTAAGGCCGCGCCCGTCAGCCGGAGCCGGGATGATCTCGATAAACGGATTGCTCCAGCCGGAAAGCAGAAGCAGGAAAAAGCCCTGTATGGTCAGGTAGAACATCCAGAAATAGAGCTTTGTCTCCGACCCAAGGGATTTGTATCCCGGCGTGTAGACAAAGATCATGCCCGAAACCGCGATGATCAGTTCCCAGAAAAGCAACGAACCTTCACGGCCACCCCAAAGAGCGGTCAGCGTATAGATGAAGGAAAGTGCATTATCCACATTATCGTAGACATATTGAAAGGAGTAGTCGCGGCTGGACAAGGCGATGAGCAACAGGACAGTGGAAAAAATCACACCACCCGCAGCACCGAGCTGACCTCGTTCAATGATAATCAGAGCGTTCTCTTTTTTGTTCCAGGCTGCGAATCCAGCCCCGCAGGCAAGAAACAGCATGGCAAGCAGGGAAAAAAGCAAGCCCACATAACCAGTCAAATGCATATATGCTCCTTAACGAAACGGCTAAAAAAAAGGCCCGATTGCGGCGTTACTACAAAAAATGCACTCGAACCTTTTTGAACAGTTTGCATATTCATAATCAACATA
>JAFLJW010000056.1 GCA_022712815.1 Pseudodesulfovibrio sp.
TTCTGCCGGAGGCATCATTTCATTAAGAAAGGTCAGCTTTTTGTGATCAGGCCGTAGTTTTTCTTTCCTTTGCGGATGACGAGCAGTTCTCCGGCGATGAAATTGGTGTCGGCAATTTCGTGGCCGCCTTCAACGCGTTGGCCGTTGATGTATACTCCGCCGCCCTGGATGTCCTTTCGGGCCTGTCCTTTGGATTTGACCAGATTCAGATCCACCAGCATCTGCGGCAAGTCTGGCAGATCTCTGGAAGCATAGTGCTGATTGGGTGCTGATTCCAGAGCGGTCCGCAGAGTGGCCGGGTCTACAGCCATCAAATCGCCTTTGCCGAACAGGGCTTCGGTGGCCGCGATGACACGGTCGAGTTCGGGCTGACCGTGAACCATGCGGGTGATTTCTTCGGCCAGATATTTCTGCGCACCACGCAGGTGCGGGGCCTCTTCGAGTTCTTTTTCCAGGGCCGTGATCTCGGCTTCATTCAGGAAAGTGAAGAGCTTTAGGAACTTGATCACATCGCGGTCGTCGGTATTGATGAAATACTGGTAGAAGGCGTAGGGCGAGGTGATATCGGCGTTGAGGAATATCGCGCCTTTTTCGGATTTGCCGAATTTCTTGCCAGACGCAGTGGTAATCAGCGGGAAGGTCAGGGCGTAAGCTTCTTCCTGAGTTTCCTCTTCATTGGCGCATTTTTTGCGAATCAGTTCGCAACCGGCGGTGATATTGCCCCACTGGTCGCCGCCGCCGATCTGCAAACGGCAGCCACGGGTCTTGAAGAGATGATAGAAATCGTGGCCTTGAAGGATCATGTAGCTGAACTCGGTGTAGGAAATACCGACTTCCTCGCGTCCGATACGGCCCTTGACCGATTCCTTCTGGAGCATCCAATTGACCGTGTAATATTTGCCCACATCGCGCAGAAGTGCGATGGCGGTCAGGTCTTTGGTCCAATCGTAATTATTGACGATTTCCGGGCGTTCACCGGTGTTGCGCTCGAAGAAGCGACGAACCTGCCCCTTGATTTTCTCGGCGCGGGCTTCAAGGTCTTCGGTCTTGGAAAGTTCACGTTCCTTGTCCTTGCCGGACGGATCGCCGATGAGACCGGTGGCCCCGCCCATGAGGAAGATCGGGCTATGCCCGGCTTTTTTCATGCGAGCGAGGCACAACAGGGGCACGAGATTGCCCACATGCAGGCTCTCGGCAGTGGGGTCAAATCCGCAATACATGGTCGCACCGGGGTTGGACAGGTATTCACGTACCTTTGCTTCATCGGACACCTGATTGATGAGTCCACGCCAATTCAAATCGTCGTAAATATTCATTGAATCCTCTTGTTCAGACTATGCTCTACCCTTTCGCCAGGGCGTGATGGAAACAGCCACCCCGGTGGAATTCTCTATGTCAAAAATCGCTCCTTGTAAAACTCCGGGTTCATTCACCACCGTGAACCGCTTTGGCAGGCCGGTTACAAATTTTTCGACAATACTCTCGACCTTCATGCCCAGACACGAATTTTCCGGGCCGCACATGCCAAGATCGGTCAGGCAGGCCGTCCCTCCCGGCAAGACACGGGCATCATTGGTCTGGACATGGGTATGGGTGCCAAGAACCGCTGAAACCCGTCCATCAAGGTAATAGGACAGGGCTATTTTCTCGCTGGTCGCCTCGGCATGGAAATCCACCACCCGGATGCGGATATCGTCCGGCAATTCTGCCAGAATACGGTCCGCCACCTGAAAGGGACAATCTATGGGCGGCATGAAAGTGCGCCCCTGAAGGTTGATGAGTGCGACGGAAGGCAGCCCTTTGGTCTCGATGATCCGCACGCCCGAACCCGGTGCTCCGTCCGGGTAGTTGGCTGGCCTGAGCAGACGCGGCTCGGTCTCAAGGACATTGTAGAGGTCCTTGAACTTCCAGATATGGTTGCCGCTGGTCATTCCGTCTATGCCCGCGTTCAAAAGCTCTCGCGCATTTTTGGAGGACAACCCCACTCCGGCGGACGCATTTTCGCCATTGGCAAAGATCAGGTCCACGGACTCGGCCTTACGAAGGTCGCTGATTTGGTTCCTGATCGCTGTCCGGCCTGATCGACCGACTATATCACCCAGAAAAAGTATGCGCATGTCAAAAAGTTCCTCTCAAAGAAGTTTGTAAATAGCAAAAAGCCGGATGAAAAACGAGTGGGACGAATACGCAAATTTCAAATGGCACCATGGGTTTTTTCGCAAACCGCTCTGGCAAAAAAACGACAGGTCCTGTCCTGCCACCAGATGAAGCCGAGTTCGGCATCCGCATACCAGGCGGCGGTAAAGGCCTTGGAATCGCTGCTCCAGAGCCGGGCCTTGCGCGGGTCAAAGATCGGTTCGAGGCAGAAATCACCGGGCTTTGTCCGGCCAGTGAAGAGCGTAACAAGCTCGTCAACAGTGGGCAATCGCCAGTCAGAACGTCCCCCGTATGCATTTCTATTTAGCCGCTCGACATGAGCGTGGGACCGGTCCCAGCTGAGCGGGTAGCGGGAGCCATGTTTTTCCCAGATAAGGCCGGTGGCCCTGTCCTTGACTATACCGTCGGAACTATCCACAAAATCACCTGGACCGTATTCATTGGGCCGCCACAGTTCATCGAGATCAAAGGCCGCGCGGGCCGCCTTGAGGCTTTTCTTGACGGGTGTTGAACGCGGAAACCAGCCCGCCTCGTGCCTTTCCGGGGCAATGAGCAGGTCCGGGGCAATGCAGGCAGCGTCTTTTTGCTTACGCCAGGCCGTTTCGAGCATGTCGAGATCGTCGCTCATGCTCAGTGCGTCCTGATGCCGACCTGCCGGGTTCGGAGCCAATGCCCGGTTGAAAAACTCATCCCATTTGCAATCCAGATCGGCATTGATTTCACACAACGAATGACGCGTGTCCTGCGACTGGCCCGGCAATTGGCCGGAGAGCATCCTGTACAGGGTGACGCCAACCGAAAAAATATCGGACCGGGCATCGGCGGCATCAGGATCAGCCTCCTGTTCGGGCGCGGTATAGTACGGCGAACCAACCACCATGCCCTTGTGGCCGGGAGGCCGTTCCCCGCGCAATTTGCTCAGTCCGAAATCAATCAGCTTGACCAGACCGGGACCGCCTTCGTCCTCGGCAAGCATGACATTGAACGGCTTTACATCGCGGTGAATGATCCCCTCATAATGCAACCGGTCCAGCCCGGCCAGCATTTCGCGGGCAATATGTATCGACGTTTCCACCCCCAGGCGGCGCGATGGTTTTTCGACCTCATACGTCTCGCCCATCATCACGCCCAGATTGCCGCAAAAATATTCCATGGAAAAATGGGGCGGTACGCCCTCATCCCCACCGTCCACATCCAAAATGGCGGCAATGTTCTTGTGGCTGATGCTCGCCATGGTCACCGCTTCCTTGAAAAACATCTCCCTGAGCGCGTCCATGCCAAGGATATCTTCAAGTATCTCGGCAGGCTTCAGCACCTTCAAGGCCACGATCCGTCCGGCCATCGGCATGGCTGCCTTATACACCGCCCCCATGCCGCCCCGGCCCAGAAGGCCCCGTATTTCATAACGTCCCAATTGCATTTGGGAACGATATACCACCGATGGTCCAGCCGTCCATATTCCCCTTCAATTGACTCTCCACAAATCTTTCGTCAGTAGGTGTATGCATCATGAACCTGACAAAATGGCCTCCGGCGGGCCTGCCGGCAGCCCCCTTCCGGGGGACCAGGGCGCTGCCCTGGACCTGCAAGGGGCGCGCCCCTTGACCCCGAGTGGGCCTGCGGCGCAAGATCATAAAACGAAAACCCTGTGTGAAGAACACAGGGTTTTCGTTTTATGGGGTGAAATTTCTGGATCAAGAGGTGCTTTTGTCTGCGTCATGAAAAACACCGGGAGAGCTGAGGCTCTCCCGGTGTACATTTGGTTAATTCGGTATGGGCTAGATGACTTTGTTCAGCGGGTATTCGATGATGCCCTCTGCGCCGAATTTTTTGAGTTGGGGGATCAGGTCACGAATGATCTTTTCCTCGACCATGATTTCGACGGACAGCCACGTTGGGTCCTGCAATTCAGCCACGGTGGGCGAATTGAGGCTCGGCAGGGAGCCGTTGAGTTCAGCCAGCTTTTCCTTGGGCAGGTTCATCTTGAGGCCGACCATCTTGTCGGCGCGGAGTGCGCCCTGCATCAGCAGGTTGATCTCTTCGATGAGCTTGCGTTTTTTCGGATCTTCCCAGGCGGCCTTGTTGGCGATGAGCTGGGTGTTGGTCTCCATCAGCTCGGCAATGATCTTCAGCCCGTTGGCCTTGATGGTGGTGCCGGTCTCGGTGATCTCGACAATGGCGTCGCAAAGTCCTTCCACGACCTTGGCCTCGGTGGTTCCCCAGGAGAAGGTCACGTCCACGTTGATACCACGGGAAGCGAAGTATTCTTTGGTGAAGCCGACCAGCTCAGTGGATATTTTCTTGCCTTCCAAATCCTCGGGGGTGTTGATCGGGGAGTCGCCCTTGACGCAGAGCACCCAGCGAGCCTTGCCGTTACTCACTTTGGAGTAGATCAGGTCATCGACCACGACCACGTCCGATTTGTTTTCCTTGATCCAGTCCATGCCGGTCAGGCCGACATCAAAGGTGCCGTTCTCGACGTACATGGACATCTCCTGGGCGCGGGCCAGCGAGCACTTGATGCGCTCATCGTCGATGTCCGGGAAGTAGTTGCGATTGTGCAGCTTGATCTTCCAGCCAGCCTTGCCGAACAGTTTCAGGGTCGCATCCTGCAAGGAGCCTTTGGGAACGCCGAGACGTAAAAATTGCTTAGACATTTTTATAAACCTCTTTGGGGTCGAAGACGAGCGGGGCACATTCAGTGACCTTGCCGTCCTTTAATTCGCGGAAAAAACAGCTGCGGAAACCCTTGTGACAGGCCGCGCCGCCGAT
>JAFLJW010000334.1 GCA_022712815.1 Pseudodesulfovibrio sp.
TTTACCGTTTTCTTTCATGAAAAATGGGAGTAGATGCTCCTGAGGGCCTCAGCTAAACAGCCCGAAGGACTATCATAGTGGAATTGCTTCTCATCAAGTTCGCACCGTTTCTCAAGGTGCTTTTCGCATTCGTCCTCATGCTCGCAGGCATGCGTTTCAAAGTCGGCCTCGGCCTGTCCATTCTTCTCGGCAGCCTTGTCATGGGCTTTATGTTCGGTCTTGGGCCACTCCAGTGGGCCGAAACCGGGGTAATGGCCCTGACCCAGGAAAAATTTCTTTTTCTGACCGCGATTGTCGGTTTTATTTTGATTCTGTCCGATGCCATGGAGCGGTCCGGCCAGTCCAAACGGCTCATGGAATCCTTGTCCGGGTTCCTGACCAGCCCGCGTCTGCGCCTTATTTTCTTTCCCGCTCTCATCGGCCTGCTGCCCATGCCCGGCGGTGCGGTTTTTTCCGCGCCCATGGTCAAGACCGTGTCCGAAGGCATGCGCATCAGCAGCAGCGACAAGGCTGTGGTCAACTACTGGTTCCGCCATATATGGGAGCTGGTATGGCCTCTGTATCCCGGCATTATTCTGACCGTGGCCCTGGCTGATATCCAGATCATCGACCTCATCGCCTATACATGGCCCGGTACGCCTCTCATGCTGTTGACCGGTTGGATTTTCTTCCTGCGTCCGGGCGTGCTCGGTGCCAAGGACCTCGTTATCGAGAATCTGTCGACCGAGCGGAGCAAAGCCGCTGCATTCAAAGAAGGCCTGCCGCTATTGGTCGCCATCGTCGGGGCCATCGGCCTTGAGGGAGCCATTGCCGCTTTCGTGCCGTCCGTTCCCTTTGAAATGGGCGTGATCGTTGCCCTTGGGCTGTCCGTTGTCTGCGTCATGGCGCAGAATACGCAATTGGGCATGCGTTTTCTCCGGGATGTCCTGCTCAAGAAAAGCCTTTGGTCTATGATTTTCGTCATTGTGGCGATATTCGTGTTCAAGGATGTCATGCAGGCGGCTGGAGTGGTTCAGGAGATGGCTCGTGTCGCAGGCGGTGGCGCGGCCCTGTTTGCCGCTGCCGTATTCCTGCCGTTCCTCGTGGGCATGGTCGCGGGCATCAACGTGGCCTTTGTGGGTGCGACTTTCCCGCTTCTGCTCGGCTTGCTGACATCGCTTGGGATGCAGGATCAGACCATCCCGTATCTCGTATTGGCAACATTCGCCGGGTTTACAGGGGTCATGATCTCACCCATTCACATCTGCCTTATCCTGACCTGCCAGTATTTCAATTGCGATCTCGGCAAGACATGGCGCAAGCTCGTGCCGCCGTGCCTGATCTTTTTCCTGTCCGGTATCGGCTTGTTCTGGTTCCTGCTTTAGCAGCCTGTTTTGCGACAAAGCCCATTGCTATTTGTTTATGTGTAAAAGCGTCCCTTGCCGTAACATGTGATTTTATGTATGAATTTTCCGTTGAGAGATGTTTGTTTCAATACAAGTATTTTGCGGGAGCGATTCATGAACCAGTACGGCGACATTTTTACCGAGGACAAATTGCAGGTGCTTTTTCCCGAAAATCGGGCGAACGCGTTTTTTGACGCGCTGTTCGGAGACGTGGAAGAGGGCAGCTACAACATCGGCCTTGGTTATGCCGGGGAATCTGGCGACGCCTTGAATTTCGAGCTTCGGCTCACCCAGAGACCGGGCAAGTGTCTGGCTTGTAATTTGACGTATGGGCTGCCCCAGGTTTTTTCCCGGCATCCGGTTATCAACGTGCAGGGGATTGTCGAGGCCGTGGGGGAGGCTGTGGGAAACAGTGCTGTTTCATGGCAGCTCGGTGCGACAAGAGAGGTCTCGAAAGAGCTGCATGTCATTCCGCTGACGATTGAACTTGGATAGTTTCAGTTGATTAGGTATTTCATGGAACACCTCAGGGTGTTCCTTTTTTTTTGCATAATCAAAGCCTTTCTCGGTTCCGATACCCCTTGCTTTCTTTCCTTTTCTTCAAAAAAAGTCCTTTATTTCAGAGGAATCATAGTTATGCGGGACTCTCTCATCTTGACACAAGGCTGGCTTGGTTATATCAGCAAATTCGTGTCCGGCTTTTTGGGCCGGAACCGTATAATAATATTGTTGCACCGCGAAAAGGTCAGTGCTAAGGCTGGCGGTGCAGTAAAACAGTTCCGCATATAAGCGGGGCATCCCAAAATACTTTCTGGAGGAAGAAATGGGCTACACTATTACTATCGACACTGACAAATGTACCGGCGACGGCGAATGCGTAGATGTTTGCCCCGTTGAAGTTTACGAACTTCAGGACGGCAAAGCCGTTGCAGTGAACGAAGACGAATGCCTTGGTTGTGAGTCTTGCGTTGAAGTCTGCGAGTCTGACGCCATTACCATCGAAGAGAACTAGTCTCGACTTTGATATGGTTCCGGGAGTGGTGGTAATCCATCACTCCCGTTCCATTTTTTTTCTGGCGCGGAGGCGTGTGCGCCTCAAAGAGCCGATGCCGTCGCCTGCGGGCGTTTTTTTTTACCCCTCCGGGCCATATTTCGCCCTCTTTTCACATTCATCGCGGTTGACGACCCTGATTTGCGACTTATCTAACTGAGCACTATATCGACATGGCTTTCACCTGGCAGGGAGCTGGCCGAGGAGCATCTGTAATGGCACTTGATTTTACGGAATATTTTGAGAAATATGAGGCCGTCACCGCTGAGGTTGACGCCGTTTTTACCAAGTTCGAGACGGAAATGGGCGATCTGGTCAAGTGTGGCAAGGGGTGCAGCGATTGTTGCTATGCCTTGTTTGACATCACCTTGGTCGAGGCCATGTACATCAACAACAAGTTCAATGAGAAATTTTCCGGCCTTGCGCGGAGTGCGGTCATGATGCGTGCGGATAAGGCGGATCGCCAGATTCACAAGCTCAAACGCAAGGTGTTCAAGGCCAGTCAGGAAGGGCGTCCGGTCACCGAAATCATGATGGAAGTGTCCAGGGCCCGCGTGCGCTGTCCCATGCTTTCCGATGACGATCTGTGTGAAATTTATGAGAATCGTCCCATCACCTGCCGTTTGTACGGTGTGCCTACCTCCATCGGAGGCGAGGCCCATACCTGTAGCAAGGCCGGGTTCAAGGGGGGCGAGAAATATCCCACCGTGAATATGGACATTGTTCTCGATAAGCTGCTGGCCATTGGCAAGGATATGCAAAAGGGCATCGGAAGCCGGTTCAATGAACTGGGAGATATGCTCCTGCCGGTGTCCATGGCATTGGTCACAGAGTATGACGAGGAATATATGGGAGTTGGCGAGGTCAGGGTTCCCATTCCTCAATATAATAAGGAAGAGCTTGCGGATATGGAGGATCTCAAGGCTGCTGCCACCACGGCATCTGCTTGTGATTCCTGTACTGAGAGCAAGTCTGCTTGTGAATCATGTTCCGACAAAGTCATCGTGCTCGGTGGCGAGGGTGGGGAATAGATCATGGCTGATGAAATAGAGTTCGATACTTTTACTCCCGAAGAGCTTGAAGAGCGCAAGGAGTACATGTACGGCAAGCTGTCCAAGCGGCGACGCAAGTTTGTGGACCGCGTGGGCTATGAAAAATGGGACCCGTTTGCGGCTCCGTTCGATCCCATTGATATTCGGACTGACAAGACCGGCATGACATCCGATCATCTCACCCAACTGTACATCAGGCAGAGTGGGAAGAACAAGAATCAGGAATTTCGTGATGCAGTCAGTGAGTTCAATGTCATGCTGGTCATGAATTTTGAGAAAGTGCGGCCCGTTTACGAGTACTGCCTCTGGTATGCCGAGCATCTGAAAAAACACGGTGTAAAACCGTAGATAAGGATACAACACCATGGATCATTTTGACAATGTTGACGAGTATATCGTCGATCTCAAAGATAAGCTGAAGAAAAATGCCAACTGCGGCAACACCCATTACAATCTGGGTGTGGCTTACCTGTCCCGTCGTGATTTCGTCGAAGCGGAGAGCGAGTTTCTCGAAGCCGTGTCCAATTCCCCGCGTATGGCCGAAGGGTACGTGCAGCTCGGCGGTATCGCCTTGCAGCATGGCGACATGGAAGGGTGCATGAATTACAATCTTCAGGCCATCAAGGAACGGCCTTTTTTTGCTGTTCCCTGGGGCAATATAGGTTTTGTCCAGCTCCAGATGGGTGAGACTGATCAGGCTCATAAATCATTGAAAAAAGCACTCAAGCTCGACCCTGACTTTGCTCAGGCCCAGGCCACCATGTCCAGCGTGTTTATCTCGATGGGTGACTACGAAGAGGCAGACAAGATGCTCAAGAAGATTCTTGATAAGCATGCCCATTTCGGTCCGGCCTGGAACAACAAGGCCCTTATTCTCGCTCACAACGAAGATTGGGCTGAAGCGGCCGAGTGCCTCAAAAAAGCCGAAGAAAGTGGTTTTGAAGTATCCGAAGAGTTCAAAAAGGAAGTTGAATCCAAAAAATAGGAATAATTCCTGTTGCGAACTCTCGCAAGGTGATTATACTAAGGGGACTGTCAATGTGACAGTCCCCTTTTTGCTTTGTATCAGGAGTAGATATGTCCCGTTTTCGTCGCACAAAGAAAGAAGTCAGGGCCATTCTCCTTGCCCCGAACTGGCAGGAGAGGCTGGCAGAGCTTGGACAATGGGCTCCCGGAATTCTGGTCCCGCCGTTGTTGTCTCTTCGTCTTGATAAAGACGAAGCCGTGCGCTGGCGGTCAGTGGCTGCCTTTGGCCTGACTGCGGACCGCATGGCTGAGGCGAGCATGGAAAAGGCGCGTATTCTCATGCGAACCTGCATGTGGCATATGAATGAGGAGTCCGGTAACCTTGGCTGGGGAATCCCGCATTTCATGGGGGAAGCCATGGCGAGAAACGCCCGGATTGCCAAGGAATACCACAAGATTCTCGTGTCATACATATTTTGTGATGCCGACTGCGACGGCAATTTCCTCGACCATCCCGAATTGCGGCGCGATGTATTCTGGGGATTGGCCCGTCTGGCCGAAGAGCGTCCTGAACTGCTGGCCCGTGGCGAACGCTTCCTCTTGGTCGCTCTAAATGAGTCTGATCCGTATAATCGAGCCTACGCCGCCTGGGTGCTGGGTCTGATCAAGTCGGAGAAGGCCCGCGGGAAGCTTGCGGAATTGGCGAGTGACACCACTGAAATCAGGACATTTCGCAATGGTGAGCTTGTTGATATTACTGTTGGTTGGCTGGCGAAAGAGGCCTTGGTAGCCCTTGGCTGATTCTTGCTGCGGGAGGACTAGGTCACACCGTAAAAAACAGGCTATCTGAACTCCCCAAAAGGATTATTTGGCAATCGGGAAAGCTTGGTTCGGAAGAATTTATTGTTTGCGTGCCGTGACGCAATACATTGCCGATTCTTGTCCGTTTACGGGGTGTGTTTCAATACAGGAGAAGCCGTTGTTTTTCAGGAGTTCGTGAACACTAGAAAGGGAGATCGGACGGAATATACCCATATTCAGAGGCATATTTTTCATTTTTCTTTCATCTACAAATGCGAGAACAAGCGTGCCGTTGGATTTCAATGTGTCAAAAACCTGGGAGACAGTCGCGTCAGGGGAAGGCCAGAAATAGATGGTATTCCCAGAGCAGACAGTGTCGAATTTTTCTGGTGGATATGCAATTTCATCGAAATTGCCATGAGTGAGGCTAACCGTTCCTGCGGCGATATGGTGCCTATTTTTTCTTTTCGCAACATTCAGCATTGCGTTTGAAAAGTCGATTCCCTCAATTGTTCCGTCTGTAAGACCATGTGCCATGGCATTGATAACAGTACCGGTCCCGAAACCAATTTCTAGAATTTGGTCATTTCCGTTCGCTGCCACAAGCTCTGTCATGCGCTTATTGAGCGCACTATTGCCTTTGTTGAAAAAGGCGGGCATGAAAAAACGTCCGAAGATTCCGGTAGGTTTGCGGGCCTGACGGGAGAAAAAATCCTTGAATGGCATGGCTGCTCCTTGAGGGTGGTAGCTGTGTGAGGTGGATTCGTGTTGATCAGGTTCAGTGCAATCGTTGCGTTTGGTCCATATGAATGATTATGAGTGGGGCTACCTTGTCCGGTTTTACGGGAATAGTGATTTTCCGGTCTGCGTAAATCATGGAATAAATTCTTGATTTCATTGTATCTCCAGCTTCGCGGGAGTTTTTTTATACTATATAATGTGAAACGGCGAGTCGAGGTGAAAAAAAGTGGAAAATTATTGAAAGCTGCTTGACAACAAAGCGGTCCGCAGATAGACATCACTTCGCTTCAAAGAGAAGGCGCGTAGCTCAGGGGGAGAGCATTTGCTTGACGTGCAAAGGGTCGTGGGTTCAAATCCCTCCGCGCCTACCAGAAATCCCCTGAAAGGGAGGCCTAGTGCCTCCCTTTCATTATTTTATGGTCCGGGAACTATTGGAAAAGGAGTTTGGAGAGTGCAAATTGATGTCTCTGGAAATCAGGTAGATTTGGCTGAAGGTGCTTCATGCGCCGATGCCCTGAAAGAAGGGTTGTCCAAAAAGCAGTTCAAGAAAGTCGTTGTCGCCAAATGTGGCGAGGACCTGCTTGATCTGGCTACTGTTGTTCCTCAGACCTGCACCACTCTTGAGCCCGTCTTTGCCGAGAGCGAAGAGGGGCTGACCGTTATCCGGCACTCTACTGCGCATCTTATGGCCGAGGCCGTAAAGAAGCTTTTCCCCACTGCCAAGGTGACCATTGGGCCTTCCATTAAAAATGGTTTTTATTACGATTTTGATTATGAACGTCCGTTCACGCCCGAGGATCTGGAAGCCATCGAAAAAGAGATGCTCAGCTCCGTTGGTGCGAACAAGGAATTCGCCTGCCGGACCGTCTCCGCAGCCGAAGCCACCGAGTACTTCGATAAACTCGGTGAAGACTACAAGGGTGAGCTTATTCGGGACCTTGGCGGCGACTCTTTCTCCATATACACACACGGCGAATTTGCCGACCTGTGTCGTGGCCCGCATGTCCAGCGTACCGGTATGCTCAAGGCCTTCAAGTTGCTCTCTGTTGCTGGTGCTTATTGGCGCGGTGATGAGAAAAACAAGCAGCTCCAGCGTATTTACGGCACTGCCTGGCAGGACCCCAAGGCGTTGAAGAAACACCTGTTCCGTCTGGAAGAGGCCAAAAAACGCGACCATCGCAAGCTTGGCACCCAGCTTGACCTGTTCTCCAGCCATGAAGACGTGGGCGGCGGCATGATTTTGTGGCATCCCAAGGGAGCCTTGGTCCGGGCCATTCTAGAAGACTTCGAGCGCAAGGAACACCTGAAGCGCGGATATGATCTTGTGCAGGGACCGCTCATTCTCAAGCGCGAGCTGTGGGAGAAGTCTGGCCATTACGATAATTACCGTGAGAACATGTATTTCACGGATATCGACGAGCAGTCATACGGCATCAAGCCCATGAACTGTTTGTCGCATATGCTCATTTACAAGCGGAAGATTCAGAGCTACCGCGACCTGCCCCAGCGGTACTTTGAACTGGGTGTGGTTCATCGCCACGAAAAATCCGGCGTGTTGCACGGATTGATGCGCGTGCGCTCCTTTACTCAGGATGATGCCCATCTGATATGTCGTCCCGACCAGTTGCAGGACGAGATCATCGGTGTCTTTCATTTCGTGAAGGATCTGATGGACTTGTTCGGTTTCGAGTTCAGGGCCGAGATTTCCACCCGCCCGGAGAAATCCGTGGGAACCGATGCTGATTGGGAACTTGCCACCTCCGCACTCAAAGAGGCGCTGGATTTCATTGATGAGGAATACACCATCAATGAAGGTGATGGCGCGTTCTACGGTCCCAAGATCGACATCATACTTGAGGACTCTTTAGGCAGAAGCTGGCAATGCGCTACAATCCAATGCGATTTTACCTTGCCAGAGCGGTTTGACTTGGTATATGTGGGCGAGGACGGAGCACGCCACCGCCCGGTAATGTTGCATCGGGTGATCTTCGGGTCCATCGAAAGATTTGTTGGCGTACTGATCGAACACTTTGCCGGGGCTCTGCCTGTTTGGCTGGCTCCGGTGCAAGCGCGTCTGATGAACGTAACAGACTCGCAGATAGAATTTTCTGAGAAAGCCAAGCAATTCCTGCTTAGTAAAGGTATCCGTGTCGAAGCGGATATTCGCAATGAAAAGCTTGGCTACAAGGTACGGGAAGCTCAGGTTGAGAAGATTCCGTACATGTTGGTAGTCGGTGATAAAGAGGTTGAGGCCGGGTGTGTCAACATTCGCTCACGCGATGGAGAAGACCCCGGTATGGTTACACTGGAGGACGCCGCGCAGTTGATTCTTGATGCTGCACAGGCACCTTTCGAACGCGGAGGAATGAGCTATAGCTTTTCGGGGTAACGACCGCAGAGACCAGAGAAAACAAGACCTGGTCAGGCGCAACGAACGTATTCGCATCCCTCAGGTGCGGGTTGTGGATGACGATGGCGAGCAGTTGGGTATCATGAATACGCGCGATGCATTTGAACGCGCCAAGGACAAGGGACTTGATCTTGTTGAAGTCTCTCCCAACGCTGACCCGCCGGTTTGTAAGATCATGGATTACGGTAAGTTCAAGTACCAGCAGCAGAAAAAGCTGCAGGAAGCTAAGAAGAAACAGACCGTCATCAAGATCAAGGAAGTCAAATTCCGGCCAAAAACCGATGAGCACGATTACCAGACAAAGCTCAAGAAAATTATTAAATTTCTGGGTGGAGGTGACCGCTGCAAGGTGACCATCTTCTTCAGAGGACGCGAAATCGTCCACAAAGACCGTGGGTTGAGAATGCTTGACCGGGTCGTGGAAGATACGCTTGATTTAGCCAAAGTGGAGAGCAAGCCCATGTCAGAAGGACGGACCATGACAATGATGCTTGCCCCCATGAAAAAATAGTCGATATTCACCAGGGACATGATCCCTTTTGAAGGAGGATACAATGCCGAAAATCAAAACTAGACGTTCTGCTGCCAAGCGGTTTTCCAAGACCGCTACAGGCAAGTTCAAACGCCGCAGAAAAAACTTGAGGCACATTCTGACCAAGAAGAATGCCAAGAGAAAGCGTCGTTTGGGACAGTCCACGCTTGTGGATTCCACAAACATGAAGTCTGTTCGTCGTCAATTGCCCAACAGCTAGTAATCCGTCTGAGTACAACCCGCTGGCAGCGTCCAAAGAGAGACCGGGATCGTCCCGATTTTACACGCCTTGTCAGTCCGGTTTCAGACAGAGAGCTGATCTTTTTCCCATAACACTTTAATGCAATCCACCTCGCTGGGGGAGTCCGTCCGGCCCGGGAGGTATTAAGCGATGGAGATTCTATCATGAGAATAAAGCGCGGAGTTGCCGCCAAGAAGCGTCACAAAAAATATTTGAAAATGGCCAAAGGATACCGGGGAGCCGGTAGCCGCCTTTACCGTACCGCTCGCGAGCGTGTGGAAAAGGCTCTTTGCAATGCCTATCGTGATCGCAAACGCAAAAAACGTGAATTTCGGAAGCTGTGGATCATGCGTATCAACGCCGCTGCCCGCATCAATGGCCTGTCTTACAGTCGTTTGATGAACGGTCTCAAGCTGGCTGGTATTGAGCTGAACCGCAAAGTGCTGGCCGACATGGCAGTGCGTGATCCTGTAGTGTTCGCCAAAATCGCAGAGGCAGCCAAAGCCAAGGTAAGCTAAAGTGAATAAAGATTTGAAGTCCTTCCTGGAAGGACTCGACAGCCTGGCCCATGATTGCGAATTTCGCAAGGGCCAGGTTTGTTCGTTAAATGAACTGGAAGAACTTCGTATCGAGTTTCTGGGTCGCAAGGGCAAGCTCGCCCAGTCCATGAGCCAGCTCGGAAAGCTCGATAAATCCGACAAGCCCGCAGCAGGCAAGAAGGCCAACGAAGTCAAGCAGCTCATCACCGGGCTGATTGATTCCTGGCAGGACGAGATCAATGTCGTTGAGACAGGCAAGGCCCTGAGCTCGTTTGATCCCTCCATGCCGGGCCGCAAGCCCTTTGCCGGGTCGCTGCATCCCGTGACTCTGGTCATGGATGAAGTCTGTGACGTGCTGACCGGTCTCGGGTTCGAGTACGCATCTGGCCCTGAGGTCGAAAACGACTGGCACAACTTCGAGGCACTGAATATCCCGCCCGAGCATCCGGCTCGTGACATGCAGGATACGCTCTATGTTTCGGAGAAAATCGTGTTGCGTACCCATACCTCCGGCATGCAGATTCGGTCCATGCTCAAGCAGGAGCCGCCCATTGCCGTCATCGCGCCGGGCAAGGTCTACCGCCGGGATTCCGACCTGACCCATACTCCCATGTTTCATCAGATCGAGGGGTTGCTGGTCGATAAGAACGTCTCCATGGGCAACCTTCGCGGCACTCTGACCGCCTTTGTGCGTCAGGTGTTCGGAGCCAAAACCGAAGTGCGCTTCCGTCCCAGTTTTTTCCCGTTTACCGAACCCAGTGCAGAGGTTGATATATCCTGCGCCATGTGTGGCGGAAAGGGTGAAACCGGCGGCAAGACCTGTCGTGTCTGCAAAGGCACCGGCTGGGTCGAGATTCTGGGTTGCGGCATGGT
>JAFLJW010000057.1 GCA_022712815.1 Pseudodesulfovibrio sp.
GCGGAAACAGCATCAGGTTCAAATCCCCGTCAAAACGGAGTGTCCGGCCAGTCTCGTCCAGCACCGACCGGGTGATTCGTTCCTTGTAATCGTTGAGATCAAAGGTGGAGACAAAAATAATCAGGACCACAAAAAACAGGGTCGCGACAATTCCGATGCCAATCATGCTCAATTTCACCATTTTATTCATTGTATAATCCCTCTCACGGGCAACAGAAGCTATTTGATCAGAAGTTTCTTTATGGCGACGAGTTCATCATACACTTCATGCAGGATATCACTATGTTCCCGGCTATGAAGCTTTTTTTTCGCCCCGTCGATGGTCAACCCCTCATCATAGAGGAGCCGCTTGATTTCACGAATTATTTCAAGGTTCTCTTCAGTATACAAACGCTGCCCGCTATCGGTCCGGACAGGTTCGATTTCATCAAACTCCCCTTCCCAAAAACGCAGCACATATGTCTTGACGCCAATCTCTTTGGCGGCCTGACCAATCTTGTACCGTTTGAACTCTTGCAAATCTTCCATCCCGTCTATCTAGCAAATACCCACCGGACCATCAATATTTTATAAACACAACCAGATGCTGGCGCAGAGCTTGCCAACTCGAAAACCAAGCACGTTCTGCCGATAAGCCAAAAAAAAGGAGATGTCGCGAAACGACACCCCCCTTTTGATTTGTGTAGGTAGTCCCACTAAATTCGGATGGGCAAAGTCTTGGTCAAGGATTCGATCACCTTTTTGTGTTCCTTGTCCACCTGCTTGTCTTTCAAAGTCTTGGTCGGTGAGCGGTAAGTCAGGCGGAACGACAGATTGCGCTCCTCTTCCTGTCCTTCAGGAATGAACTCGGCCACCAGCTCGACGGATTCGAGAATCTTGATGCCTGTATTCTCAATGGCCTGACGGATTGCCCGAGCCTGCAAAGTGGCAGGTCCGATGACCGTCACATCCCGGCGACTGGACGGAAACTTGGGAAGTTCGACAAACTTGATCTTGTGAGCCGTCACGATCTCACGCAGGACGGCCAAATCAATATCTGCCAGCCAGACGTCTTTCCTGGCGTGATAAAAATCAGCTATATCAGCCTTGACCCTGCCCATGATTCCAACCACATCATCGTCGATCTTCACTTCGATGCATGGTTCAAGGTAGGCATGTTCTCCGGTCAGGACAAATTCAGGCTCACTGAGCTTGAGATGATCTTCAATGAGATGCTCCACATGTCCCTTGATGTCGAGATAATCAACGTCTTCAGCTCCCCACGGCCAATCAGCGGCATGCCGGGAACCGTAAAGCAATATCCCCAGACAATTGTGTTCGCTGGTCTCGGTTTCGGATGCACTGTCGGCCACGAATTTCTTGGCAACCTCGAATATCCGCACATGGTTGTTGCTCTGGGCCAGATTATTCTTGAGAGTATTGAGCAAGCCAGGCGCGATATCGGTACGCATGACATTCTGATCTTCGCTCAGGGGATTGGCGATGTGCACGCGGCCTTCAACAGGCAAATTGAGCCGATCAAGGTCATCATCGCCCACAAAACTGTAGTTGATGGCCTCGTTCAGGCCCGCGCCTGCGCCCCACTGCCTGATCTGCCTGAGAAAACCATACTCGGTCTCAGCGGCCACCGTGCCGCCCAAAGATTTGGCGACCCGGGGCAAAACAGTCGGGATACGATCCAATCCGTAGACGCGGCCAACCTCTTCATAAAGGTCCACTTCGCGTTCGAGATCAAGACGATGAGACGGAGAGGACACGGTCCAGTTGGCCGGGTCGGTATCATCCACGCCACACCCTTCAAGGGTGAAAACTTTTTTGGCAAACTCAGGTTTGAGGTCTAGGCCGAGCAGGCTCATGCAACGATCATGGCGATAGCCGTGGGAACGGTTCTGCCACGGTTTCGGCTCATTGGAAACCACACCTGAGGCCACGGTGCCGCCGGAAGTCTCGGCCATGAGCTGTGCAGTCCGGTCAAGGCAAAAGCGGTTCATGATCTGATCCACGCCGCGCTCTAAACGATAGGATGCCTCACTGGGCAGGGCCAGTCGACGGGCGGTCTTGCGGATGGTCCCCGGACGGAATACAGCGGCTTCAAGCAGGACATTCTTTGATCCAGCATGCATTTCAGAGTTATTGCCACCCATGACACCGGCCAGACCAACGGGCTTCTTGCCGTCCCAGATAAGCAGGTCATTTGCGGTCAGAGTGCGCTCCGTGCCATCGAGCGTCGTAATTTTAAGACCATCGGTTGCCGGAGCCACACGGATGGTGGCATCCTCGATCAGGTCCAGGTCAAACGAATGCAAGGGCTGACCCAGCTCGAACATCACATAGTTGGTGCAGTCAACGATATTGCTGATGGGACGCTGGCCCATTGCAAGCAACTTGAAACGCATCCAGTCGGGAGCCTTTTTTGTCTCCACGCCACGGATGATGCGTGCGTTGTAAAGCGGACACAGTTCAGGATCGTCGATGATGATCTTGATATCATCGGCAGTATTACC
This sequence comes from Pseudodesulfovibrio sp., assembly GCA_022712815.1. GTDB lineage: Bacteria > Desulfobacterota > Desulfovibrionia > Desulfovibrionales > Desulfovibrionaceae > Pseudodesulfovibrio. The sequence goes on from JAFLJW010000057.1 coordinate 2,505, forward strand.
ACCGGACTCAACCAGATTCAGCGTGGGCATGGTCAGCGGCAGATCGAAAGCCAGCGCGGTCTCACGGGCAAAGCCGAGAATGGACAGACAATCAGCGCGATTGGGCGTGATATCAAAATCAAACACCACGCGCTCAAGATTCAGGGCATCCACCAGCTTGTCGCCGGGCTTGAAAGAATCATCCAGAACCCAGATGCCTTCATGGTCGTCGGAAAATCCGAGTTCGCGCTCCGAACAGATCATGCCGAACGACTTGATGCCGCGCAGCTTGGCCTTCTTGATCTTCATGCCATCCGGCATGATGGTGCCGACCTTGGCGACCGGGACTTTCTGCCCCTTGCCGACATTGGGAGCACCACAAACGATCTCAACCACTTCATCGCCAACGTCCACCGTGCAGACCGAAAGCTTTTCAGCCTCAGGATGCGAAGCGCACTCGACCACATGGCCGATGACGATACCCGCGACACCCTCGAAAGGATCATCAATACCTTCAAGCTCAAGCCCAAGCATGGTGAGCTTGTCACCAAGCACCTGGATATCTCCCTCATCAGGCACAAACTCACGCAACCAACTCAGACTGACTAACATGGCACGACCATAA
>JAFLJW010000058.1 GCA_022712815.1 Pseudodesulfovibrio sp.
ATGTAATAGCTGGAAAGACGCATTTATTCTGATCTCCTTTCGCGTAAAAACGCTTCGATTTCCTTCATGAATTCGGGCAGCAGATTCTCGTCGCCCTTGACCTTGCGGACGACTTCGCCCTTTCGAAATATGATTCCCAGATCGCGCCCTCCGGCGATGCCGATATCGGCCTCGCGGGCCTCGCCCGGTCCGTTGACCACGCAGCCCATGACGGCCACGGTAAAAACTTCCTCTACCCCGCGCAAGGCTTCCTCCACCTGCTCGGCCAGCTCGATGAGCTTGATCTCAGTCCGCCCACAGGTGGGGCAGGAGATGATCTCCGGGCCACGCTCGCGCAGACCAAGGGCGCGCAAAATTTCGTATGCCACACCAATTTCAGCCACCGGATCATGGGTGAGCGAAACGCGCAGGGTGTCGCCGATACCGTCAAAAAGCAGAATGCCAAGCCCCACAGCGGACTTGACCGCGCCACGCACGAGCGTTCCGGCCTCGGTGATACCAATGTGCAGCGGGTAATCGACTTTATCGGTCATGAGCCGGTAGGCTTTGATGGTATTCAAGACCGATGATGTCTTGAGCGAAATCTTGATATCGTGGAAGCCGCGCTTTTCGAGCAAGGCCACATGGCGCAGGCCGGATTCGACCATGGCCTCTGGCGTGGGACCGCCGAACTTTGCCAGCAGGTCCTTTTCCAGCGACCCGCCGTTGACACCGATACGAATGGATACGCCGTGCTGTTTGGCGGCCTGAACCACGGCGTCTACTTTGTTTTCGCTACCGATATTGCCGGGGTTGATACGCAACCCGTCAATGCCTGCATCCAGAGCGGACAGAGCCAGCCGGTAGTCAAAATGAATGTCTGCAATGAGCGGAACTGATGATTGCTCGCGGATGGATTTGAGCGCGGCAGCGGCCTTGTCATCAGGCACGGCCAAGCGCACGATCTCGCACCCGGCCTCGGCCAGTTGATTGATCTGCGCGACCGTACTCAGTACATCGCGGGTGTCGGTGTTGCACATGGACTGGACGCGGACCGGGTTGTCCCCGCCAATGCCCACGCCGCCGATGTCCACGGCTCTTGTCTGTTTCCGTTCCATAAGGATAGGCACACTACGCAATTTATCAACGCAAGCCAAGAGGCGGGACACAGACGCAAAAAAAGGCCTCGGTTATTTGAACCGGGACCTTTTGCATGCTTAGTTATTATTTACCGGAGCTTACTTCTTGTCTGCCTTTGTTTTGGGAGCAGCTTCTTTCTCGATCGCAGGCTTTTTCTCTTCTTTGTCCCCAGCCTTGGGCGCAGCAACTTTTTTCTTCGGTTTGGGAGGTGTGCCCTGCTCGATCCAGGTGATCTTCTCGGTCATGGGGGCGCGGTGAACATCCTTCATGCTCAGGCATTTGGTCGGACAGACATCCACGCAGACGCCGCAATAAACACAGGCGTGGGGGTCGCACTGCCAGGTGGCTTTTGTCTTGTCAACGTCGATGCACTGGCTGGGACATTTGCGAGCGCATATGCCGCAGAAGATGCAATCATCAATGGCCATGACCAGTTCGCCGCGATAGTTCGGGAACGGTTCGCGGACATCGGCCGGATACAGACGGGTGACAGGCTTTTTCAGCAGGTTCTTGATGACTGTGGGTATGAACAGCATGTCGGGTCCTCCTTACCTTTCGGTGCAACTTATGCACGGATCGATTGAAAGAACAATGACCGGCACGTCTGCCAGTTCGCAACCGGGCAACACAGTCAGCATCGGCGGAATATTGGCAAATGTGGGCGTGCGGATGCGCAAACGATCCAGATGCTTGGTGCCATTAGCCCTGATGTAATACACACACTCGCCACGGGGTTGTTCCACACGGGTGTAGATCTCTCCCTCCGGCGGATTGCCCTTGACCTTAACAGCCAGATCACCCTCCGGCAGCTTGCTGATGGCCTGACGAACCAGATCGATGGACTGCAAGACCTCACGGAAGCGGACCGTGGAACGCGCCCAGCAGTCGCCAGCGGTCTCGACAATCGGCTCGAAGTCGATTTCCGAGTAGCCACCATAGCCGAGCATGCGCATGTCCTGGGCAACGCCGGAACCGCGCAGCATGGGACCGGCCGCACCCAACTCGTAGGCCTGCTCTTTGGTCAGGACACCGATACCGACAGTCCGGTGTTTGACGGAGTAGTCGTTCATGATCGTGTCCTGCAAGGCACTGACATCCTTTTCCACCCCGTCAATCTCGGACAAAATCCAGCGAATCTGATCGGGGGAAAGGTCGGCCCGGACACCACCGATGACGTTGACAGACACGATTACGCGGCTGCCGGTGGTGGCCTCGTTAATGTCCATGATCCGTTCACGAATTTTCCAGAACTGCATGAACAGGGCCTCGAAGCCGAAAGCATCGGCAAAAAGTCCCAGCCACAACAAGTGGGAATGCATGCGGTGCAACTCACTCCAGATGACACGCAACATTTCGGCACGCTTGGGAATCTCGATCTCCATCAGTTCTTCGATGCCCTGCGAATAGCAGACAGCGTGAATCATGGAGCAGATGCCGCAGACGCGCTCGACCACGTAAATCATCTGGTGGTAGTCGCGGATATCAGCCAGCTTTTCCAAGCCTCGGTGGACGTACCCCAGTGCCGGAATGGCTTCGATGACAATCTCGTCTTCAAGCTTGAGAGTCAGGTGGATCGGCTCAGGCAGAACGGGATGCTGAGGACCGAAGGGAATTATGGTTGTAGCCATTTCAGCCCCCTACTTTTTTGGATCGATCTTGACGTTGGACACCAGAGGAACCTGAATGACCTCCGGGTCAAGAAAGAGCGAACGGTTGAAGTCAAGGACCAGGCCATCGAATTTGACATCCCACTGGTCGCGAATTTCATTTTCCACCAACATGGCAGAAAAAAAGACACCGGACACGCTGGGGATGGGCTTGTCCATGTCCGCAACGAGTCTCAAGTGGGTGGGTTCCAGGTCCTTATCGAAATGGTACAGGATACCGATCTTGTTCTCGCCCTCTTGGTAGGTCGAAAACGTGACCAGTCTCTGGCCGTCATTTTTCATGTTCGTGACCTCACCGACAAGGGTATCAAGGGTCACATCTATCACTTTACCTTTCATCTATCACCTCTTGCAGGACGCCTATTTGGCTTCTTCCACTTTTTGAGCGAACTTGCCAAGACCGACGACAACGCCGTCGATAATGGCCTCTGGCTTGGCCGGGCAACCGGGAACGTAAACGTCAACCGGGATAACCTTGTCAATGCCGCCGACTACATTATAGCACTCGCGAAACACTCCGCCGGTATTGCCGCATGCGCCAATGGCGATGACGGCTTTTGGCTCAGACATCTGATCATAGATATTCTTGAGCACCTTCTTGTTCCGGTGGTTGACAGTACCGGTAACCAGCAGCACATCAGCATGCTTGGGGTTGCCGACGTTGATGATGCCGAACCTCTCTATATCGTAGAGCGGGGTCAGGCAGGCCAGAACCTCTATATCGCAACCGTTACAGCTACCGCAGTCAAAGTGTATGATCCACGGGGATTTGGCACGAGACTTCTTGATGAATGATCCGAACATAACTTACCCCGTGTACAGCCAGATGAGGTTAACGACAGACAGACCCATGCCGATCAGCCAGACGCGTTTGAGCATCCAACGCCAAGTCATGCGGGCCATGGTGTTGTCCACCAGAATCTCCAGCATGTAGGTGACGATCAGAAGCACCGCCATCCAGACCACGTTGGTATGCCAAAAAAGAGAACACAGACCGAGAACCAGAACGGTCTCGTACCAGTGGGCTATCTCTATCAGGGCCAGATACGGGCCGGAATACTCGGTGAGCAAACCCTTGACCAATTCCTGATGACCATGGTGGGAGGTGGAAAAATCAAATGGGGATTTGCGCAACTTGATGGTCAGGGCGTAGCCCAGAGCCAGATACAGGAGCGGCATCCTGGCAAGCAACGGCATGTCCTGCTGCCAGATGGCCTCAATGGAAAAGCTGCCTGTGACCATGTAGAAACCGACACAGACCAAAATCAGGACCGGCTCATAAGCCAGAATCTGCATCAGTTCGCGCTGGGCACCCACCTGGGAATAGGGAGACTTGGCAGCCATGGCACCCATGACCAGAAACACGGCCCCGATGGCCTGCACGAAAAAGATGAGCAGAAGGTCGCTCTGGGCAAAAAACAGCGCAACCGAAACGGCGGCGGCGATCATGTAGACCCAGGCGCAGAGAATCTGCCACTGGTTGACGACCATTTTCTCCTTACCCAGCAGCTTGGCTACATCGTAGAAAGGCTGCATGATCGGTGGCCCCTGCCGGGACTGGAACCAGGCGGTAACACGCCTGTCCAGACCAGCGATGAAACCGCCGAGCAGCGGACCGGCAACAAGGCCGATGACAACAAAAATAAGAGTATCCATTAAAGCGCCCCTCCCAGCATGAGCAGAATCAAACCGATCGCCAGGGCATTAAAGATGGGTGTCAGCCGATCCTCGGCAAACAGCTCGCCCAGATACAGGTTGCCAGCCGAAAACGGCACCTCCCCGTTCATGGGGCCAATGTAGGTTCCGTTCTCAGAACTGTTGGCACCACCCAGATAGGGAGACGTGATCTTTGCCTTGCCAGCACCGAACGCGGCCTTGACGGCAAACAGCAGTCTCAGCCCAAGGACGATGAACAACGGCACAACGGCAAAAGAACCGGTGGCAGAGTCCAGAGAGCCCAAGCTCACGGAGAACGGAGCCGCGCCGACCCAGGGGGCCAGCATGGAATTGTATATCCACGGAGTCGCAAAGGAGAGGCCGATTGCACCAATACACAAGACCATCAGCGGCAGTCGAATGAGGGCAGCCTGCTTTTCAGGAA
>JAFLJW010000435.1 GCA_022712815.1 Pseudodesulfovibrio sp.
GAGAACGTTGACCTCCCCCTCATTCGCGCTGTGGCCGCAACCGGCAAGCCGGTGATCATGTCAACCGGCATGGCTTCTGAGGCAGAGCTTGAAGAAAGTGTGGCGGCTTTTCGGGAAGCTGGTGGTGGTGAGCTTGTCTTATTGAAATGCACCTCCGCTTATCCGGCTTTACCCGAAGATATGAATCTGATGACCATTCCGTATCTGCGTGAAAAATTTGGAGTGCCGGTCGGGTTGTCCGATCATACAATGGGTTCGGAAGTGGCTCTTGCGGCAGTCGCTCTCGGGGCACAAGTGGTAGAAAAACATTTTTGTCTGGACCGGTCTGTTCCCGGTCCTGACAGTGCCTTTTCCATGGAGCCTGAAGAATTCAGGAAGATGGTGGATGGCATCAGAGTTGTCGAAAAAGCCCTAGGCAAGGTGAATTTTTTTCTCACTGAAAAGCAGCGCGAAAGTGCGGTATTTCGGCGGTCGCTTTTTGTGGTCAGGGATATGGAACAAGGTGAACTCTTTTCCGAGGAGAATGTTCGGTCCATCAGACCGGGGCATGGTTTGCATACCCGGCATCTGGCGGATGTCCTTGGGAGCAAATCCGCATGTTCAATCCAGCGGGGTACGCCATTGGCTTTAGACATGGTGGACGGGTAGAATCATTATGGAAAATCAAGAGCTGGTGTTGTTTTGAAAAAGATTGCAATTGTAGACTATGGGCTGGCGAATATCCGTTCTGTGCAGAATGCCCTGAACTGTTTCCAAGTGGAGGTGCACGTTGCGGAAACCGGCTCGGAGCTTGCGAAGGCTGATGCGATCATCTTGCCTGGAGTGGGGTCTTTTGATGCAGGCATGCAAGGTCTTCGGGAGCGTGGACATGAGGATGTGCTCAGTGAGTTGGTGATGAAGAAAAAAGTTCCGTTTATGGGGATTTGTTTGGGACTTCATTTCATTTTTGAATCTAGTTCGGAAGGAACAGAAAAAGGGTTAGGCTGGCTTCCTGGAGAGCTTCATGTGTTCCCATCAGGAAAAGGGTTGCCCAAAGTTCCTCATATAGGGTGGAGTGACGTCGACATTCTCAATCCGGACGGGATGTTTCGTGGGTTGAGGTCTCCTTACACCTTTTACTTCGTGCATAGCTATCATTTGCCGATGACTTTCCGGGGAGAGGGGTACACTGCTGCAACATGCGATTATGGGGTTCCTTTTGTGGCAGCAGTCGAATATGAAAATATTTTTGCAACCCAGTTCCATCCCGAAAAATCGCAACTGGCAGGCATGAAGCTCATTGAAAATTTTCTGGAGAGTGTATGACAAAAAACAGACTGATTGCATCACTCCTTTTATATAATGGAAATGTGGTTCAAACTCGTCGTTTTAAGCGTACCAACATGGTGGGCAGCGCATTCACGGCTGTGGATTTTTTCAATACCTGGACTGTGGACGAAATCATGGTGCTGGACATCTCCTACACCGACACCGTTTCCGATCAATTCGTGGATATCGTATGGAACTTGTCCCGCAGGTGTTTTGTTCCTCTTACTGTGGGTGGAAAAGTTAAGAATATTGAGCAGGTAAAGTTGTATACTCGAGCCGGGGCAGACAAGGTCGTCATTAATACGGCCGCTGTGGAAACGCCTGAGTTGCTGTCGCAAGTGGCCCATAATTATGGGTCTCAGTGTCTGGTTGTTTCCATTGATGCCAAACCAAATTCCGAGATGAAAAGCGGATATGAGGCCGTGGTGAATAATGGGAAGAAGACAACCGGTATTGACGTTTTGGATCATGTGTCCCGGTGTGATGCGCTTGGCGCGGGTGAATTCATGATCAATTCTCTTGAAAATGATGGCGACAGGCGAGGGTATGATCTTGATTTGGTCAAGTTGGTAAGTGATAGCACAGATGTTCCTGTTATTGCCTTTGGCGGTGTTGGCGAGTGGTCTCATCTGGTCGATGGCCTTGTTGAAGGCCATGCTCAGGCTGTTGCCGCCGGAAATATTTTTCATTACACGGAACACAGTACAAAAAAAGCCAAAGAGTTCATGCTTGAAGCCGGGCAGCCAATGCGGCTGAGTCAGTTCTACAAGGTGGAAATGCCTAGAATGCCGGAGTATGAACCGTATCTGAATACATTAAAATCCCAAGGCGGACAGTCATAATGGAATATTGCAAAAGGTGTTTATATCCGGCCAATGCGCGGCCAGGAATTCTTTTTGACGAAGAAGGAGTATGCTCTGGCTGTCGGTTGATTGAGACTCGTATGGGTATGGATTTCAATGAGCGAGAGAAGGAATTCCGTGAGCTTTTGAATGAGTACAAGGCCCGGCAGCGTGCAAAAGGTAATCCTTATGATTGCATTATCCCTGTGTCAGGGGGCAAGGATTCCACCTGGCAGGTTTATGTTGTCAAAGAAAGATTTGGCCTCAACCCATTGTGTGTCAGCTATAACCATACCTTTAACACCGCTCTTGGTGTGCGAAATCTGACGAATCTTATCGAGAAAATGGATGTCAATCTGGTGCGCTACACCACGGCTCCAGGTTCTGCCATACGCATGGCTAAATACATGTTGGAAAAGGTTGGGGATGTCACATGGCACTACCATGCTGGCATTATGACTTTTCCCATCAAGGCTGCGGTAATGTATGATGTGCCGCTGATGGTTTGGGGAGAGGAGGGCTTTTCCGATCTTGTTGGCATGTATGATCAAGACGACATGGTGGAGTTCACCAAAAAGAAACGGCAGGAACACTCCATGCGCGGGTTTGAACCGGAGGACCTGCTTGATGACCCGGATTGTCCTCTGACAGCTTATGATCTTGCGCCCTTTTTCTACCCAACTGACGAGCAGTTGGAAGAAGTTGGTGTGCGGGGTATCTACATGTCCAATTATCTTAAATGGGATGGATATGAACAGACCCGTTTTGTCATGGAAAAGTTCGGATTTGAAACTGCCCAAAAACGGGAGCGAACTCCGAATATATATGCAAAGTTAGATGATATCCATGCCAATGGTTTGCATGATTATCTAAAATATTTAAAATTCGGGTATGGCCGGGCTACAGATGATGCTTCGATGGAGATTCGTTGGGGTCGCATGACCCGCGAAGAGGGTATTGAATCTGTCCGCCAAATGGATCACGTCCGTCCGAGTGATCTGGATATTTTTCTGAAGACATCCGGCATGACAGAGCAGGCAGTTATGGATCTGGTTGAGCCGATGCGGGATCACTCCATTTGGACAAAGAATAGTCAGGGCGAGTGGGAAACGAATGATAGTGTGGTCAATCATGAGGATGATGAAGGCGTGGACGCTGTTCGTATGCCACTCAATCCAGACACACCGGTTATCAAACCAACCAAAGAAAAAATCAGTCGCCATTCCCAGACGTTCAATGAACAGACTGAGTATGTCTTGTTATAATAAGGTAGTAGCGGAGATAAAATGAAAAGATGTACTAAATGTTGCGCACCTGAGACTCAGGACGGTATCAGCTTTGACGGTCAGGGGGCGTGCACCATTTGTAATCAGATCACGGTCAAGCAGGAAGCAGTTGATTGGGATGAACGTCATGAGATGCTGTTGCAACTGTGCGATCGCTTCAAGGGCAAGGGCGCGTATGACTGCGTGGTCCCCTTTTCTGGCGGCAAGGACTCCACGTATACCCTTTGGTACATCGTTGAGAAATTGAAGCTGAAGCCGCTGGTCGTTTCCTTTGACCATGGCTTTTATAGACCCCGTCATCTGGAAGATCGCAACCGGGTATTGCGCCAGTTGGATTGCGACTTTGTCACCATACGGGCCAGCTGGAAAGTGGTGCGTGAATTGATGCTGGAAGCGCTGAAACGGAAAGGCGATTTCTGTTGGCACTGCCATTGCGGAGTCTATGCCGGGTCCATGCAGGTCGCAGTCAAATACGAAATTCCCCTTGTTTTTTGGGGCCAGCCTGACGCGGAATATGGTTCATACGGTTATTCGTATGAGGAGATTCAGGAAGTCAATGAACAGCAGTTCAACCGCTTTATCAATCTGGGCATTACCGCAGAGGATATGGCAGGAATGCTTCCCGACTGGGTGCAATTGCGGGACCTTGAAATGTTCCGCTATCCCTCTTTGGAGTCCATGAAGGAAGCTGGCATCGTCTCGCTGCACCTCGGCAGTTTTATCCCTTGGGACCCACGGGTCTTTGCCGATGTGATCAAGGAGGAGCTTGGTTGGAGAGGCAACAAGGTGGAAGGTATTCCCGAGGAATATTATTGGGAGAAAGTCGAATGCATGTTTACCGGGATTCGGGACTATCTCAAATACATTAAGCGTGGCTTCGGCAGGACTACCCATCTGGTGAATATCGACATTCGTGAGGGGCGTAAAACCCGCGAGCAAGGGATGGATCTGATTGAGAAGTTCGATGGAAAACGCCCGGCGAGCCTCGATCTCTTTCTCGAATTGCTTGATATAACCGAAGAAGAATTCATGAGTATTGCCATGGAGCAGGGCGTCGATCCCTATGAGCATGATCCGGGCAGTACCGACTGCGCCGCGCCGCTGGAAGACCAGGACTCTTGGCGAGCATTGCTCGGCATGAACAAGTCCTCAAGCAAATAGCCTGTTGTGATTGCGATCATTGATTATGGAACCGGCAACCTGCTGTCGGTTAAAAAAGCCTTTGAGGCTGTGGCTCCGGAGAAAGAAATCATCGTCACAGATTCCCCGGAGGTACTTTCACGCTCAAGCCATATTGTTTTACCCGGAGTTGGCAGTTTCCCTGTCGGGATGCGCAATTTGTCAAAGCTTGGAATCGTGGACGCATTGCGTTCGGAAGTGCTTGAAGGCGGCAAGCCGTTTCTGGGAATTTGCCTGGGTATGCACCTTCTTGCAGAGGTTGGTGAAGAATCGGGCGAATGCGAGGGCCTTGCCTTTCTGCCTGGCCGGGTCCGTAGGCTTTTCCCCGGTGATAATCCCAAATTGCATATTGGCTGGAATGATTTGGAAAAAGTAAATGGAGATAGCTTGTTAGATGGCGTTAAGGACAAGGACTTTTATTTCGTCCATCAATATGTTTATGACGCACCAGATGAAGTGGCTGTTGCTCGTTGTACATATGGCGAACGTTTTGTTGCTGCTGTCCAGCATAACAATATTTTTGCCACTCAATTCCATCCAGAAAAAAGCCGCAAGGCAGGACTTGATGTCCTGCGCGCCTTTTTGAGAGGAGCTTCATGCTTAAAGTCCGATTGGTTCCTGTCCTGCTCCTGAAAGACGGCAGGATGATCAAGACCCGGCAGTTTGGTGACTATCGGGACACGGGTGACCCGATGACCACCGTGCGCGTTTATGACGCGCAAGGTGCAGACGAACTGTTGATTCTTGATATTTCTGCCTCCCTTGAAGGCAGGGAGCAGTGGTTGGATATTATTTCCAAGAGCGCGGCTGAGTGCTTCATCCCTATCACTGTGGGCGGAGGGATTCGGTCTGTGCAGGATGCCAGGGCAGCCTTTGCCGCAGGCGCAGATCGGGTCAGTGTCTCAAGCGCTGCCGTTGAGCGTCCTGAATTGGTGGGAGAGTTGGCAGAAGTTTTTGGTGAAGCCAATATTGTCGTTTGCGTAGATGTGAAGCTGGACGAGAAGGGCCAGCGATGTGTCTCTTCGCAAAGTGGCAGGAAGATAATCACGCGTGACCCCGTTAAATGGGCTGAAGAAATGGCCGAGCGTGGCGCTGGAGAGATCCTTTTTCATTTTGTGGATCGAGACGGGATGATGACAGGGTATGATTTGGACCTGTTGGTCGAAGCAAGGAAACGCCTCAATATACCGATTATGGCCTGTGGCGGAGTTGGCAAGCTGCATGATGTGGTCGACGGCGTGAAAATCGGTGGCGTGTCAGCGGTGGCAGTTGGAAGTCTTTTTCATTTTACGGACCAGAGTCCGATCAAGGTCCATGCATATATGCAGGAAAAAGGGGTGGCAGTGTGCAAGGCGTAGAGGGTGCAGATCGACTGGTGCTTGGCACCGCTCAACTGGGCCTTGACTATGGTGTTTCCAATTCCTTGGGAAAGCCGGTGGAGCACGATGCGGTTCGACTTTTGGACACGGTCTGGGATGCCGGTGTTCGCTGGTTTGATACAGCGCCAGCCTACGGTGATAGCGAGGCGGTTCTTGGGAAATATCTTGCTGGCAAAGAGGACGGCTATCAAGCCAGAGTCATCACCAAATTGTCGCCGAATACGGGCGCAGGCGATCAGGCCACCCTGTCAAAAGATATACATGCATCTTTGCAATTCCTGAATTGCGGACGTTTTGCCGGATTGATGTTGCATCGGGAATCTCTGCTCGATGAATGGGACACGGTTCGGGCCGAGCTTGACCCTTTATTGAATGCCGGATTGTTTGAGAAAATCGGGGTGTCCGTTTATACCCCCGAGTCGGCAATTAAAGCCCTTGGAACCGATGGGATAGGGATGGTGCAGATCCCTGCCAATTTGCTGGACCATAGATTCCGGCAGCAGAATGTTTTCGATATTGCAGAAGCAGCGAACAAGGAAATTTTTATTCGTAGCGTCTACCTGCAAGGGCTGTTTTTTGCAAAGGCAAAGGATTTCAGCCACAGGAAAGACCGATTGCGCTATCTCGATAGGGAGCGCGCACTGTTCTGGATTGATCAGGTGAATTCCCTGGCCGCAGACATGGGCATTTCAGTTGATTCCCTGGCTCTTGCCTATATCCGCGATGCCTACCCCCGGGCGCGGGTTTTGGTGGGAATGGAGACGGTGGAACAGGCTCAGAGGAATCTGGAAGCGTGGACAACCTCTTTGCCGGAAGGGGCAGTCGAAGTCATTGTAGAGCGTTTCAGTGATGTGGAGCCGGAGATTGTTCACCCGCCATATTGGCGAAGGGGAAAGCAGTCATGATGAACAAGCAGGAGATTCGACAGAGCGCTGCCCTTCCGCTTCGGGGAGGCGTGATCTACTTGAGAGAGATTGAGTTGTCAGACGTCTCAACACGCTATCTGTCGTGGATGAACGATAAGGACGTCAATCAATATCTTGAGTCACGTTTTGCTGTTCATACCTTGGAATCACTCGGTAATTTTGTAAGAAAACGCCGGGAAAGCGAGTTTGAATGGATGTTCGCCATCTGTGCGTCAGAGAGTGACCTTCATATCGGCAATATAAAACTCGGCCCTGTGAATACCCATCACGGTGTCGGAGAAATAGGGCTTTTGCTTGGTGAAAAGTCGTGGCACCGCGGAGGTGTGGGAACGCAGGCCATAGGCCTTGTCGTAGATTTCGCTTTCAATGTTCTTGGACTCAGACGCCTGACTACTGGCATGTACTCGGAGAACCTGGGGTCATTTCGCGCCTTTCAGAAATGCGGTTTCAGTTTGGAGGGGACGCTGAAGGAGCACTACAAATTCGACGACACGTACCTCGATGGTTTTCGGATGGGACTTCTCAGGGAGAATCGAAATGATGCCAATGAATAAGACCTTATCCATGCAACGCCGGGCCGAAGAGTTGATTCCAGGAGTGTCGCAACTCTTGTCCAAAAGCCCGGATCGGTTTTCCGATGGCATATGGCCTGCTTATTTTAGCAGGGCTGAAGGGGCCAGGATATGGGATTTGGATGACAATTCATATCTGGACATGTCCATTGGCGGGATTGGTGCCACGGTTCTGGGATATGCCGATGCCGATGTCGATCAGGCTGTGATCAAAGCCATTGGAAACGGAGTTGCGTCGTCCCTGAATTGTCCTGAGGAAGTCCTGCTGGCCGAGCGCCTTTGTGAGCTTCACCCTTGGGCTGATATGGCCCGTTTTTCCCGCTGCGGTGGCGAAGCCATGGCGATGGCAGTCCGCATCGCACGAGCTCATACCGGTAACGATGTGGTTGCCTTTTGTGGTTATCATGGCTGGCATGACTGGTATCTGGCGGCCAACGTGGGAGGCGCAGATGCCTTGAATGGTCATCTTATGTCAGGGCTTGAGCCTGTCGGAGTTCCGAAGGGTTTGGCTGGCACAGCCTATCCATTTCAATTTAACCAATTAGCCGAACTCGAACGGATTGTTGAGCATTGTGGTGATAATCTGGCTGCAATCGTAATGGAACCTATCCGGGATCAGGAGCCAGTGCCTGAGTTTATTCAATCCGTCAGGGATATTGCAGACCAAACCGGGGCAGTCCTCATAATGGACGAAATTTCCGCTGGATTCAGATATTGCACTGGCGGTGCTCATCTTGTGAAACACCATACGACACCTGATCTGGCCGTCTTTTCAAAAGGATTGGGCAATGGGTATGCCATTTCCGCAGTCATTGGTGTCCAGAAAATTATGTCATCCGTGATGAATACATTCGTAAGTTCAACGAATTGGACTGAAAGAATAGGGGTGACCGCAGCCTTGGCGACTCTGGAAAAGCATGAACTAGAGGATGTGGGTACTCACCTGGTGCGTCTTGGTACGAAGGTACAGGAAGGATGGCGTCGTCTTGGTGAAAAACATGGTCTGGATATACATGTCGGTGGCATGGAAGCCATGAGTCATTTCTCGATTGATTGTGATGATTTCCCGGCTGCTAAAGCCTACTTTATTCAGTTGATGCTTGAGCATGGAGTCCTTGCTTCGAATTTGTGCTACCTCATGTTCGCCCATACGGATTCTGATGTGGAACAGTATCTTGATCTTTGTGACACGTCTTTTGCGAAACTTGCCCAAAGCCTTGAGCTGGGTGACACCTTGAGTCGATTGAAGGGAAAACCTTCCGCCTCAGGCTTCAAGCGGTTGAGCTAGGAGAAGATATGGACGTACTTACGATTATTCCTGCTAAAATCGGGTCCACCCGGTTGCCTCGGAAGAATATCTTGCCTTTGGCTGGTGAGCCGTTGATCAACTGGACGATCAAAGCTGCGTTGCAATCCGGAGAATGCGGGACCATCATGGTTTCCACGGAAAGTCTCGAAATTGCGGAAGTGGCGAAGGGTTCTGGCGCAGAAGTGCCTTTTCTGCGCCCTGAAGCGTTGGCAGTTGATCCTTATGGGGTTGTTCATGTCTGCGAACATGTTCTGTTGGAATATGAGAAGATGGAGAAAACATTCCAGACTCTCGTGGTGTTGTTGCCGACGTCCCCGTTCCGAACCGAGGCCGACATACGGGAGAGCCTGAGGATTTTCAAAGAGAGAAATGCGTCATTTGTCAGTAGTGTTTCGGCGTATGAGAGTGATGTCTTTGCAGCTCATTCCATAAATGACAACGGGCTTCTGGACCCGATATTCCCAGATTTGTTTGAAATGCGGCCACATTTGCGTCCGGTTCCATACGAGATAAACGGTGCTGTCATGGTTGCCGATGTTCAAGAATTTTTGAAACAGAAAACACTGTGTGGAACCCCCATGTATCCATATACAATGCCATGGGAACGAAGTGTGGATATCGATACGGAAGCAGATTTTGCTTATGCGGAATATCTATTTGAACGAGGAGAACGTAATGCCTGTTAGTATTGGCGGCAAAGTGCTTGGTGCTGGCCAGCCTGTCTTTATAGTTTTTGAAGCTGGTCCCACACATGATGGTCTGGAAGCCGCATGTCGCCTCATCGATGTGGCTGCTGATGCCGGAGCCGACGCCGTTAAGTTTCAGATTGTTGATGCCGACAGCTTGGTGCCCGACCGGAACCTGCAGTTCTCGTATCAATATTTGTGTGACAGGCAGACCGGGCAACTCGAAACCGTTTCAGAATCGTTGTGGGAAATCCTGAAGCGGAGAGAACTCTCGTATGAGGAATGGGACCAGGTCATTGCGCATTGCAGAAAACGGAATATAGCCTTTTTTTCTACAGCAACGAATGCGGCGGAACTCGACTATCTTGCGTCCAAGGGTGTGGAGACCGTTAAGATTTGTTCCGGCGATATTACGTATCACCATCTGTTGCGCCTGGCGGCCAAACAGAGTTGGAGTGTACAGGTTGATACGGGTGGAGCAACCCTTGCCGAGGTGGAGCAGGGCATAGAAGTCCTTGAGCGGGCAGGGTGTGAAAACATCATCATTAATCATTGCCCTTCGGGATATCCGGCCCGCCTTGAATCGATCAACTTGAGGGTCTTGTCGACACTGCAATACATGTATCCGCAGTATGTTGTCGCTTTTTCTGACCACACGCAAGGTCGAGACATGGATGTGGCTGCAGTGGCCCTTGGTGCACATATGATCGAGAAGACGATTACGCTTGATCGAACCATTAAAAGCCCTGAACATGTCATGTCTCTTGAGCCACACGAGGCAAAAGCATTTGTGCAAGCCGTTCGGGATGTGGAAACGGGGATGGGAACGCCGCGTCGATTGATGGCTGATGCAGAGCGGAAAAGTCGGGAGATTGCCCGGCGGAGTTTGTATGCTGCACGGTCATTGGAAATCGGTACCATTTTGTCTGCTTCAGATATTAGCTACGCCCGCCCGGGGGGAGTTGGGATTTCTGCGGAAATGGATTCCATGGTGCTTGGAAAAGAAATCAAAAAAAATGTGAATGAAGGTGCTCCGCTCGCTTTTGCTGATTTTGCGTGACCTGTTGGATGATGCTTCAGAAATATGTTTGCCAATACATGTGTATAGAAAATGAGTGCCATGAAATTACAAAGCCCTAACCGTTCTTGGATGTTCTTTTTTCGAGAGTATCCTGGTCAGACAGCCCTGATGGGTTTTCTGTTTGCCGTTTCCGGGCTGTTGGAGTCGCTTGGGGCGGTCAGTCTTGTCCCTCTTCTTGGTACTCTTGTCGGTGGAGAAACTCAGTCCAGTCCATTGCTTGCCAAGATAAATGGTATTTTCCTGTACGTTGGCATTGAACCGACAGTGGAAAACCTGTTCGTGATTATCTGCATAGCAATGCTGATGAAGATGGTATTGGTACTCCTGGCTTTTCGGCAGGCAGGTTATATGGAGGCGGATATGACGACCCGGCTCCGCATGTCTTTGCTGGATGGCATCCTGAGTGCGCGTTGGTCATATTTTGTATCCCGGCCCTCCGGAGAGTTGACCACGGCATTGTCTGTGGAATGCTCGCAGGTCGGGCTTGCCTTGAGGACGATGGGGCAATTCACTGCACTGGGTATCCAGGCTTGCTCCTATTTCGCTGCGGGTGTCCTTGTTTCTTGGGATTTGTTTACGATGGGAATCCTTGGGGGCGGACTGTTTTTTGTTCTGTTTCGGAAGTTGATTTCCTATGTACGCTCAGCCGGTCAGAAGCAAAACGAGTCGATGAACTTGATGACCTCCACTTTTACCGATGCCCTTGCGGGGGCAAAGCCACTCAAAGTCATGGGAGCCCAAGAACATGTGGTTGGACATGTTCGTGAGCAGGTGTCACGTTTTCAGGAAGCTGCCAAACGACATGTTTTTGGCATGAGCCTCATGAGTGCCTTGCCTGAGCCGCTTATAACGGTTCTGTTGGCCGGAGGGTTGTATGTGGCAATTTCAAGTTTTCATATGGAGCCGACGGTACTGCTGGCAATGGCTTTTTTCATGCAAAGATTTTTGAGCCGCATTTCCTCTGCTCAGCAGACGTTGCAGCAGTTTGTAGTTCTGGAGGCAGCTCTTGAGTCACTTCTTCGCAAGTTGGATGATATTTCCCACAACAAAGAAGAAGATGGGGGCAGAGATTCTGTTCAGTTGAAAGATCGCATTGAATTGCGTGAAGTGGACTTCTCATATGGGGATAAGCATGTACTGAACAAGTTCAATTTTAGTGTCCCGTTCGGGAAGATAACAGCATTGTGTGGCCCGTCTGGAATGGGCAAAACAACGATCAGCGATTTGATCACGGGCCTGATTCCTCCTCTCTCGGGAAGTGTCTGTGTAGATGGTGTCCCATTGCAATCCATGAGTAAATATGAGTGGAGAAAGCAGGTGGGATATGTGCCGCAGGAAGTGTTCCTTTTTAACGATACTGTGAGGAGCAACATTACTCTTGGCCGAGAGTTCCCGGACGACGATGTGTGGAAGGCGTTGGAAAGAGCCGGTGCCAGAAGTTTTATTGAAGGATTGCCCACAGGCTTGGATTTCTGTGTGGGGGAACATGGCAGGGCTTTGTCCGGGGGACAACGTCAGCGGCTCATGATTGCTCGGGCAATCATCGGCAACCCTCGCCTGTTGATACTTGATGAAGCGACAACCGGTCTTGATTCAAAGACCGAAAAAGATATTTTGACCAGTGTTGCTGGCATGAAGGGAGAAATGGCCGTGCTGGCAATATCTCATCAGCCAGCAGTGAAGCAAGTCGCTGACTTTATTTACGACTTAAGTGACGAAGCTGGCAGAGCCAGTGAGAATTTGAAGATATAAAAGGCCTAAAGGGATCACGATTATGGAAAAATGTGTTCTTGCCTGTATTCATGGCGGACAGATGTTGGATGTTGTCAGGGGACTGCGAAAAGAGTTCGATGTTCCTATCATTTCTTTCGTCATTTGGGAGTATGCTGAAAAGGAGCTCAATCTTACCCCTGAGCAAATGAAGGATGAGGGAATTCTCTATTCTTTTCCCCAGTATTACTACGAGCATATCGAGGAAGTTGAAAAGCTCCCGTGGAGTGAACTCGATAGGCTCCAGGTCGAAACTGAAGATCGCCTGGGAATCCCCAATAATACCATGCTGGTTTCCTACGAACGGAGTTTTTTGCGGGTGAATGATTACCGTAAGGCGCGTAATATTCAGCTACTAAACCTCATGTTTGCCGAGATGATGCTTTCAGAAATATCACCGATATTTTTCCTGTGTGGCAGGGAGGCGTATTTACGGAATATTCTGGCTGATGCCCTTATCAACTCAGGGGTTCCGAGCATGTCCACAACCATTGCATGTCATCTTGAAGGACGGTTGATCGGGTTGGATTCTCGTGGCCGTCAGCTTGGTATGCCTGAGGCGTTTGAGCGTTTGATGACGGGCGGCGAGGTCGACTATGATGCCGGAGATATCAAGGAAGCGGATGATCGGTTGGAAGAATTTCTCAACAGGCCTACTCGTCCTGACTTTGTCGATACAAATTCACGTTCTTTTGTGAAGTGTGCAAAGGTTGCTCTCACTCATGGGATGAAGGCGATATACAATCATATGAAACTCTACCTCGAAAATCGATCTGACCGAGAGACCGGGGTGCTGGAGTCCTCAGTTAAAAGCATTCAAGGCTGGCCTGCCAAAGCTGTGCGCATGAGTGTCATCGAGCACACGGACTTTCTGGTTAAAGAGCCTGATTATTCAAGGAAGTTTTTCTATCTGCCATTGCATTATACCCCGGAAGTGACGGACATGTTCTACGGAAGTGAATATAGCCATCATGAGGGATTTGTAATGAATCTTGCAAAACGGCTTCCTTCTGACTGTTGCCTTTATGTCAAGGATCATACCTCGATGGTCGGTTTGCGTACCCTGTCATTTTATAGTCGTCTCAAGAAACAGTATAATATAGAGATGATTAATCCCAATGTGAGTACCTTTGATCTTCTCGGGAAGTGTGAGGCTGTGGTGACTGTGACAGGTACTGCCGGTTGGGAGGGGTATTTGATGAATAAGCCCGTTGTCGTGTTGGGAGATGTTTTCTACAATTTTCTGCCCGGAGTCCTGCATGCCAATCTGTTTGAAAAGGACTTCTTGAGTAAGGTCAAAGAGTATCTGGCAGACTTCACGCCGGATGCCAAAGAACGCCAGGCCGCAATGCGTGCTAATTGTGTGAGTTCAAAGCTCGTATCGCGAGGTTTCAACGGAGTTGATTTGTTCAATGTCCAGGATCATGCACAGGACTATGCTCATGCAGTAAAGCACTTGTTTGACCTTTGGGAAGAATGGCTGATTGAGAATAATAATGGAGGAAAGGGCGGCAGAGTTTGCGAGGAGTAGTGGGCTTGTGAATTTTGGCGGGATAGTCATATCTGAGACGAGGATTCTGTGAATGGCCGATTCAAGTTTTGTGAGAAAAATGAAAGTGATTGGGGATATTGTCCGATCAGCCTGGGCGGTGGCTTCCAATTCGGGAAAAATTCCTGATGGCAGCAAACGCATGGTGCTCATCGAGCCAACATCGGTGTGCAATCTTGCCTGCCCGCTGTGTCCCACGGGTACAGGGACACTTGAGCGTGAAAACAAGTTCATTTCCATGGATGTGTTTGACAAGATTGTGGAGGTCACAGCCCCCTTTGCCGAGGGATATGTATTGAATTTGTTTGGTGAGCCTTCCTTTCATCCCGAATTCGCGAAGCTGTTGGATAAAGTCAGCCATCTGCCCACATGGCTTTCCACAAATTTGAGTTATGGGAAAGAAGCCGCTCGTGAGCTTTCAAAGTGGGAGCATCTGCATATTATCTGTTCTATTGATACTCTCGATCCCGAAGAATATCCCAAATACCGAATCAATGGTGACTGGGATAAGGTCATGGGAAATCTTGAAATTCTGGCTCAAGGGAAATGCAATGTATACCCTCAGTTTCTCGTGAGCGCAGACCAGACTGATGATACGCCATATCTTGAATTTGCCAAACGGTTCGGTATTCCTGCAACAAATATCATCATCAAACGAAAGCTGGAAAATTTTCGGCTGGATTTCACGGATGAACCTATTCCCGGCACATGTCATTCTGCATACATGGGTATATATTTCGATTGTGACGGTTTCATGCTTCCCTGTTGCAACAATGTCCGCAAGGATTTGCGAATGCTCAATGTGAAAGATGTTCGTTCCTATCGGGACATTCTGGAGCATGATAAAGTGTGTCAGATCAGGCGCAAACTTGCGCAGGACAAGAACGCATTTCCCAGTTGCGGCAATTGCGAAGGACTCAACTACTGGCATCAGACACTGCCTCCTCTTATGGCTGGCCTGAAGAAGCGACTTCTCGGCAAGAATACGCAACAAGAGATACCGACAAGAATGGGGTTCTGAGTATGCCTAAATCAGAAGATGGTATGTATATAGCCAAATACGTCAAAGAGCTCTGGAAGAACGATCGGAAGGATGTGCTGAGGAAGTTCCTGCCGGAAGGTTTCTGGAGGCTTTTGATGCTTCGCAGCTACCGCAAGCGGTATCCGACCGCATTTGTATCAAGTGATTCTGATATTGGAACCAGTACCAGGATTGGACATTCCTGTATTGTATGGCGTTCTTATGTGGGGGATCAGGTCACACTTGGAGACTATACCGCCATTGGGCTGGACAGTTGCATTGGAGGGGAGGGCGATGTTACCATTGGTAAGTATTGCGCTATAGCTGCAAATAATTATATTTTTTCCACAAATCATAATCATCGGGCGAGAACCATATTTTCTTTGCGCATCATGAAAGAGGCTCGCAGTAGAATGCTTCCGCCCGACTGCTACTCGATTCCGATCTCCATTGGTAATGATGTCTGGTTGGGGCGCAATGTGCAGGTGCTGGCCGGGGCCAACATTCCCACAGGTTGTGTCGTGGCCGCTGGAGCGGTGGTCACTCGTGGGGACTATGAGCCGTACACGATCCTTGGAGGTGTCCCTGCCAAACCCATTGCACAGCGGTTTTCCGATAATGTTGCGGCTGAACTGTTGGATTCGAAGTGGTGGGACAAGAGTGGGGACGAGGTCTTTTCCGAAGAAATGATAGACTATTTACTGTCTGAGCCAGAGTAAATCTATAGGCTTTAAAAGCATATGAAAGCATCAGTGAAAGAAATAATGAAAGCTTGGATACAGTGCGTGCATGGTTTGCACGCGAAGTGGTTCAATGCACTTTGCGGCACCCCTCCTTTTCTGCGTCCATGGCACTTTCAGTGGCACGCCATTAAGGATCTCAACAAGGATTTAAAGAAGGTGCTTCCTTTGTTCCAAGGCAAAGTATTGGATTTTGGTTGCGGCCTTCAGCCATATCGAGATTTGATGGTTAACGCCGATGAGTGCATCGGGGTGGATATCCAGGATGCCGATGGTGTTGATTACCTCGTCAAACCGGGAGATCCGCTGCCTTTTGAAAAGGGGGCTTTTGATGCTGTTCTAAGCACTCAGGTTTTGGAACATGTTGCTGATATGGACGATTGCATTGCAGAAATCCATCGTGTCCTGAAACCGGGCGGACAGCTTGTTATCTCTGTTCCATTTATTTATCAGGTTCATGGAAAACCGCATGATTATCGTCGGTTGTCCGAGTTTGGTGTAAAGCAGGCCTTGTCCGGATTTCGAATTGAAAGAATGTCTCGGCAGGGTGGTGTCGGAAGTAGCATGGCAATCCTCTTTCTTTGCTGGCTGCATCATCAGATGGATTTAAAGACCTGGACATGGTTGATAAAGGTCTGCCTCTCTCCAGTGCTTATAGTAATGAGCCTTATTATGAATATGCTTGGTGTGCTGTTGGATTATGTTGATACGACAGAATCGGTTTATGGCAATCTTCTTGTTGTTGCAGTGCGAGAACCGGATGGTGCGTAGCGCGTCTCAATGCACCTGCTTTTTGAGGGCTGGCTGCCCCTGTGGCAGTGAGTTTTTTTGGAGCGAAGCCATTAAGGACGAGGTTGATAAGTTATGAGGATCGTTCTGGCAATAGGCTCCATTCAGGGCGGAGGTGCCGAGCGTGTTGCATCCATTCTGGCCAATGCCTGGGCTGACTGTGGGCACCATGTGACTATTTTGACGTTTGAACCTGAGGATGCTGTACCGGCTTATTTTATCTCTGAAAGTGTCGAAGTGATGCGGCTTGACTTAAACAAGCCTGTCAGCAGCAAGCTCGGAGCGATCATGAGAGTCTGGAATAGCATTTTGACCCTCCGTGTCACGATTCGCACACTAGACCCTGATGTCGTGGTGTCGTTCATTGATCAGGTGAATATTTTGATCATACTCGCCTGCAAAGGGCTTGGTCTGCCAGTCATTATTTCGGAACGTGTTCATCCAGGTTATTTCAAGATAGGTTGGTTCTGGAATTGCCTCAGGCGGTTGACCTATGGCAGAGCAACCGCTCTGGTGGTGCAGACTAGGGAGATTGAGGCGTGGTGCAAGGCTCGGTTTAGTACCGAGATCTGCGTCATCCCCAACCCGGTCAGGCGGCCACAGGATAAACGGATCAATTCCATGAATGGGCGATCAACGGTGGTCGCAGCCGGACGACTCATGCACCAGAAGGGGTTTGATCTCCTGGTAAATGCGTTTGCAAAGGTGGCAGATGCTTTCCCGGAATGGGATCTGGTTGTATATGGCGAAGGAGAGGATCGCTCAATGCTGGAAGGGTTGATTCAAAAGCATGGTCTTCAAGATCGGGTGAGCTTTCCCGGCTGGGTGGGCGATCTGGCAGAAAAGTTGCGGCAGACGGATATTTTTTGTCTTTCCTCTCGTTTCGAGGGATTTCCGAATGTACTGTGTGAAGCTATGAGTCTGGGGCTGCCTGTCGTGGCAACAAACTGTTCAAGTGGGCCTGCCGACATCATAACAGATGGTGTGGACGGGGTGTTGGTGCCGAGCGAGGATGAAACTGCCCTTGCTCAGGGGTTGCGTCATCTCATGGAAGATGAATCGCTTCGTAGTCGACTTGGAGGCAACGCCATGACCATCTCTGAACGATATGCTTTGGATAAAATTGTGGCGGCGTGGGATGAGTGCATGGCGCAGTACAGGATTTGAGCCGTTCTGGCGCTTAAGATCGTAGTGCGATTGGGCGTTTAGCCTTCCCGGCGAAGAAAGGCACTTTGTAAATGGTTTATATACAAAAAGGCGATGCGGAAAGACTATGTGTGGCATAACCGGGATCGTTTCACAATTTTCATTGCCTGAAGAACATGTTCTTCAGGCAATGACCGACTCCCTGATTCACCGTGGGCCGGACGATTCCGGGGTGTGGGTCGATTCTGATGCCGGAATCGGGCTTGGACACCGCCGTCTTTCCATTCTCGATCTTTCGTCTCTTGGTCGGCAGCCGATGCATTCGCATTGTGGCCGTTTTGTTCTTGCGTACAACGGTGAAGTTTACAACCATCTTGAGTTGCGCAAAGAATTGGCTGACTATCCTTTTCGATCCACTTCAGACACGGAAACCATTCTGGCCGCCATAGCGGAATGGGGCATTGATGCGGCTTTGAATCGCTTCACGGGGATGTTTGCAATTGGCCTGTGGGACAAGCAAACTCGAAAGATGTTTCTGGTGCGAGACCGTATGGGGATCAAGCCACTTTATTATGGTTTGACTGAAGATAAAGACTGGGTTTTTGGGTCGGAATTGAAGGCATTGCAAGCGCACCCAAGATTTTCCCCAGCTATTGATCGCAATGCTCTTACTTCATATTTCCGTCATAATTATATTTCTGCACCATACACCATCTATGAAGACACCTGGAAAGTGGAGCCGGGGCAGATGGTTATCATTGGCGAAGATGGTGTTGAGAAGAAAACATGGTGGAACGTCGAAGATCGCTGGCGGTCAGGCTTTGAAAATCCGTGGCAAATGGATGACTCTGAGGCAACCGACGCCTTGGAAGCTTTGCTCTTGGATGCGGTCAATATACGTATGCTTTCGGACGTTCCGCTTGGTGCATTCCTTTCTGGCGGCATAGATTCGTCTACCGTGGTCGCATTGATGCAGGCGCACTCCTCCCTACCTGTGCGCACTTTTTCCATTGGTTTTCACGAAGCTGATTTCAATGAAGCCGGGCACGCAAAGGCTGTGGCAAAACACCTTGAAACCGACCACACGGAATTGTATGTCACCCCGCAAGATTTGCTCAATGTCGTTCCAAATATTTCGCAGTATTGGGATGAGCCCTTTGCAGATTCTTCGCAGATTCCCACCTACGTCTTGAGTTCTTTGGCGAGAGAGCATGTTACCGTATCTCTGTCCGGCGACGGTGGTGATGAGTTGTTTTGTGGTTACGATAGGTACTTTTTGACAAACCGGGTGAATGCTTTTTTATCCAAGACCCCCTGGTTTCTGAAGAAACTCGGCGCAGAGCTTGGGAAGGCTACTCCTGAGATATGCTATCAGCTCCTGGGGAACTGGGAGCATAAAGCCCGTTTGAGATTGGATGTTTTGGGCACAGGTAACCTGGCTGAATTATATCGATATTTTATTTCCCACTTTAAGGACCCTGCATCGTTTGTGCTTGGCGGTGAAGAGCCTTTTCTCCCTGGTGTGGCGAGCTTGCCCGACCCATTGGCCTGGATGAGCCTTCACGATCTGCGTAACTATTTACCGGATAATATTTTGACCAAAGTTGATAGGGCAAGCATGGCAGTCTCCCTGGAGGCCCGAGTGCCGTTGCTCGATCATCGTGTCGTGGAATTTGCCGCTGCTGTCCCTACGTCCATGAAGGTTAGGAACGGGCAGGGGAAATGGCTTCTCAAGGAAGTGTTATACCGCCATGTTCCCAAGGAGTTGGTGGATAGGCCAAAGGTTGGATTTGGGGTGCCAATCCATAAGTGGCTGCGAGAAGATCTGCGAGAGTGGTGCGAGGATATGCTGGCACCGGATAGAATGAGGCGGCAAGGATATATTGACGCAGAGTATGTTCAAAAAATGTGGCGGGAACACTTGAGCGGAAAACACAATTGGCATTCTTGTCTTTGGGAGGTCTTGATGTTTCAGGCGTGGTTGGAGAATGCATAAAATGAGCATTCGTCAATTTTTGAGTATTATCTGGAGTTGGAAACTGACCTTCGACGGCGTTGGGCTATTGGAGCATATTCGTAAATGCCGTCTTGAAGGACAGGATTGGTACTTCAGGTACTTTCGGTTTACACCGGTCCTACTTGAGAATGTGAGAACCTGTTCCAGAAGTATAGAAGACAAATGTGAGGCATTCAGCCTTGCAGTGTCCTGGTTTCGTTTGGGGGATACATACAAGCTGACGTCGAGAGATAGAACCCTGCTGGCAGATGAAGCCATTCTGTCTTATGTGTCAAAATCCGGCTCTTCTGCATTGATGGAAGCTGGGTCTTCTGACGGTATCGCCTCCTTGCAGCTTCTAAAAAAGAGGGAATTGTTTTCAAGAATAGTCCTCTCTGATCGTTTCAATATTTTTTTTCAGAAAAAAGGTGTTGGCTATACTGTTTTTTATGGTGCCGACAAAAAAGCTCTCACTTTGAAGGTAGGCTTTTTGTCTTTTGATTTGAGTCCTCTTGAAATATCAGGCACCGGTGAACTGGAGACAATTGAAACCATAAACCCACTCCTGCTTGAAGGTGGCTATGCCCAGCGCATAGAACAGTTTAACATCTTCATGGATGTGTTTCCCAATGCATATGGTATAATCAAGTGTTCCAACCTGTTGAATAGCAGCTATTTTTCAGATGCTGAGATAAGGAGTGCGGTCAAGTCTCTTTCCAAGTCTCTTGTCGATGATGGGTATTTGGTTGTGTCCCAGAATAATGATAAATACAGTGGCGGCGAAGCGATGTTTGTGCTTCACAAGATGTCGGGTAAATTGACAGTGGTTGAGAGTATAAACGAACATGATATTGTGCATCTCTTCGAGTAGAAGAGAGAGTGAATATCTTTATGAAAGGCGAAGTAATGTGGATTCAGCAGCTTTGGAATATACGAACGATTTAGTCGTGGTTTGAGGGGTGCTAATAGTGAATTGGGCTGGCTTGAAAGATTCTTTACGTCGTTTTTGTCTTTGTTTCGACAGTATTAGACTGCTCGACTGGATGCATCGGAAGAATATCCAGTTGTTCTTTTTCTTTCTTTTGCGATACCGGGTTTCGCCGGCAATTCTGGCCGATGCACTCAAGCAGGACGCCGACATTGATGAATTGGGGAGGCTCTTTGCCTTGGGTACGTCGTCATTGAAAATCGGAAAGATCTTCAAGACAACCGGGCTGAAGCGCACCAGTATGGCCGACGATCTGCTTTTGAAACTGGCACATGGAAAGACTAAACCATCTCTGATGGAGATTGGTGTTTCGGACGGGAGTTCGGCCCTTGGACTTTTAGCTCGTTCCGATGTGTTCGGGCGGGTTGTCCTGACGGATCGGTTTAGTCGATTTTATGTACGAAATATCCTCTTTGGAAATGTATTCCTTGATGCGGAGAAGCGCCTTTATGGAGTTAAGGTTTTATGTTTTTTCATATTTCTGTCACCCAAAACCGTGAGTGATGCATCAAAGTACCGCCCAATTGAGGTCGTGAATCCCATTCTTCGGGAGAAA
>JAFLJW010000059.1 GCA_022712815.1 Pseudodesulfovibrio sp.
CTCTCGCAAGACCGATCCGGGCGAACCGGATGTCTGCAACATGTATCCCTACCACAAGCTGCTGACAGATGCGGACAAGTTGCCGGAAATCCAGCATAATTGCCGAACCGCAGGTTGGGGCTGCATGGATTGCAAGAAGGTCCTCATGCAGTCCATGGAAGCATTCCTGACCCCGCTTCATGAACGCCGCGCCGCCTGCACCGATGAACGAGTGCAGGAGATTCTGGACGCTGGCAACAAGAAGGCACGCGAGTTTGCGGTCAAAACCATGGACGAAGTCCGTAGCGTTCTCAATTTCGATTTCTAAAAAAGCACACGATTTGCATTCCCCTGACTGATTGGGGTACGCTTGTCTTTCAAGCATAGATGATAGCAAGGAGTTTCATATGACCGCCAAAAACGGCAGCACTGTCAAAGTACATTATACCGGCACCCTCAAAGAGGACGGCAGCCAGTTTGATTCCAGTGAAGGGCGTGATCCGCTTGAGTTCAAGTTGGGTGAAGGCATGGTCATTGCCGGCTTTGAAAAGGCTGTCATCGGCAAATCCGTTGGCTATTCCGTGACCGTCGAGATTCCGCCTGAAGAGGGATACGGAACCCCCAGCGACGAACTGATCTTTCAGGTCCGCAAGGAGCAATTGCCTCCCAACGTCGAACTGGAAGAAGGTATCATGCTGGAAATCCGCACCGAAGACGGCAGCCCGGCCTATGTCCGTGTCGCGTCATTCGATGATGAAATGGTCACCATGGACGGCAATCATCCGCTGGCCGGAAAAACTCTTGTCTTTGATATCGAGGTCGTAGAAGTATCTTGAATAATTAATCATTGATTGGTTTAGACACATACCCCGCCCCTTGCTGAATTCGGCGAGAGGCGGGATTTTCAGTTCATATTCCAGAAGGATTCAGGATAAAAAATGAGTATTTCCAAACGTTGCTGTGAGATGACCCCGTTTTTGGTGATGGAAGTCCTTGAGGCCGCTCAGGCCATGGAACGGGCTGGTGAATCCGTCATCCACATGGAGGTCGGCGAGCCTGATTTCGACACGCCGGACTGCGTCAAGCGGGCCGCCTGCGAGGCTCTGGACAACGGACACACTCACTATACTCACTCGCTCGGGCTTATCGAACTGCGGCAGGCCATCGCTGATGATTACAAAAAGCGGTACAATGTGGATGTCGATCCCGCCAACATCGCCATCACCCAGGGAACCAGCCCGGCCATGCTCGCGCTTTTTTCCACCATACTGGAGGCCGGGGACAAGGTCATCACCTCTGATCCCTGCTATGCCTGCTACGACAATTTCATCACCTTTGCCGGAGCCGAGCCTGTCAAGATTCCGGTCAGCGAGGACGACTCCTACCAATACCGGGTTTCCGCCATCCGTGAGGCCATCGAGAATAACGGCGAGAAGGTCAAGGCGATTCTCATCAACTCCCCGGCCAATCCAACCGGCTCTCTTCTCTCTGCCGAGCGCATGCAGGCCATCGCCGATCTGGCCGAGGAAAAAAATCTGTGGGTGGTGTCTGACGAAATTTATCACGGTCTGGTCTATGAAGGAAAAGAGCACTCCATTCTGGAATTCACCGACCGCGCCTTTGTGCTCAACGGATTTTCCAAGCTCTACGCCATGACCGGCTGGCGGCTGGGATATCTCATCGCACCGCAAAAGTTCATTCGCACGCTCCAGATCGTCTGCCAAAACTTCTTCATTTCTGCCAATACCATGGCCCAATGGGGCGGTCTGGCCGCGCTCAAAGAAGCAGAGCTCGACGTGGATCGGATGAAAAACATTTACAACAAGCGGCGCATCTACATGCTCGACCGCCTCAAGGGGATGGGCTTTGATATCAAGCACGACCCCACCGGCGCATTTTACGTGCTGGTCAATATGCGCCACCTCGCCGCCAGATTCGACGGCAGCTCCCTCAAGCTCGCCTACGATATCCTTGAAAAGGCGAAAATCGGCGTCACCCCCGGCATTGATTTCGGAGAAAACACCGAAGGATTCATCCGGTTTTCCTACGCCAATTCCATTGAGAACATTGAGGAAGGCATGAATAGGCTTGAGAGATATCTTGAAAAGTACCACGCATAAACGAGATCAATCAAACTCGTATATCCAGGCCGGTATATGATGCCTGACCCTGCCCAAGCACCAATCCGCCTCCGCTGAACCATGAGCTGGGATCAGTATTGTCGGCATACCACCAGGAAAGGGCCTGCTGCTGAAGGTTCTTCTGCATGTCTGTTGGAGAAAGTGTGCTCCGGGAAGAACTTGTCAACTTTCCAAGCTGAATAATATCAATAAATTCATCGACTTTTTCAGTGTTTAACTCAAAATACTGATCGATTATTTCCTTATCGGGATGACCAGCGGCAACCGTCAGTTTTCCCGTGGTCTGATCGTACTCAAGCGGAAATTCCTCATCAATGTTGACACCCAACGCTTCGAGATCAGCCATAACGGATTCATCCCACTGCTTTTCAAGCGTCTCCCGATAATCATCGACATCCTTGAAAGAAATCTTTCCGTCAGCCCCCTTGGGAACATCCTTGAGATATTCATCAATCTGGTTTCTGATTTGAGTTTTCCAATTCAAACCTTCCGTTTCGGTTTTTGCCGATTGGCTCGATTCGACATCAGAAGAAGCACTATTCAACAAGCTGTATAAACTGCTGTAAGAGGAGTATCCGATTGGCTGTGTGGACATATGGTTCTCTTCTTTTTTGGTAATTGAACAGAAAATTTTTCCCTGTCAGAAGAAGATGCATATGATATACCAAGTTTGATTACATTGCGGCATCAAACCAGAATATCCACTCCCTTGTAAGCCGAGCTGCCAGCTCCGAACACCACTCCGCCGCCATTGAACAGGGCCGCGGTATCCATGTTTGAATGATACCACCAGGCCATGGCTTCGGTCTGCAATGTCTGGTTCATGTCCTGCGGGGAGAGCTTGTTCTCGGCCACCTCTACGAGCTTGCCGAGTTGGATGACTGTACGAAATTCGTCTGCGCGGT
Organism: Pseudodesulfovibrio sp.; assembly: GCA_022712815.1. Lineage (GTDB taxonomy): Bacteria > Desulfobacterota > Desulfovibrionia > Desulfovibrionales > Desulfovibrionaceae > Pseudodesulfovibrio. The sequence goes on from JAFLJW010000059.1 coordinate 3,026, forward strand.
CCGGGTTGGCCGCAAAATAGGCGTCGATCCGAGCCTTGTCCGGATGATCAACGCTGGCTGAGACATCATTTGTGGCTGCATCGTGCCTGAGCCGGAACTTGACGGACATGTCCACGCCAAATTTCTTGAGATCATCGCCCACCGTCTGATCCCACTCGGTTTCAAGGGCATCGCGGTAGTCGATGATATCCTGAAATGATAACCTGTTACCATCGCGTTTCGGGATTTCCGACAAAATATTCTTGATGCGATCACGCACCGCACCCCGCGAATCCTGGACTTCCACGTGCCGTTTTTTTGACTGCTCGGGAGCCAGCGGAAAATCAACGTCCCCCTGAGGACGCCGTGGTTGCTTATGTGTGTAGCTATATACTTTATGTTCAATAGGTTGCGTTGACACAGGTTCCTCCTCGCCCGGACACGAAAACTGTCCACAATCATATATATGCTGCACGAGCTAAGCATGAACCGTACCAGATGCATTGCAAAGACAGGACAAACAGGGTTATGATCACAATACAAATCGGATAAAGTCCCAATGAACGGAGGGAATACGGTATGGTAAAAAGAGAATTAATGGTGAAGGGTGTGGACATAAGCACGATCAAGAACCGCAACGAAAAGCGGGTGGCAGGACTCGTGCCCGAAATTCTGGACGAATACTATGAAAACTATATTTTCGATCACCTTGATATTCAGGACATATTCGCACTGACGCTCAACCTTCTTCCGGCGCACTATGTACAGACGGGTTCCATCATCCTTTCAGACAGATTGTCCGACTACGAGATCAAGAATCAGATCAGAATCGCCACTGAGCGGGTGCTGGACAACCCCACGCGTGCGAGCAGCTAGAATTTCATACACGCCAAACAAAGACGGTTCTGTGATTTCAAAATATTGAAACTGAAAAGAACCGGGTATCGGTCATATTAAAAGGGTGCTGCTTTCACCAGAAAGCAGCACCCTCGTTTTGACTTCCCAAACATCAGCTTGGGTTATTTATATATTTCTACACAGTAAATCATAATTATTTCCAGCCGTTACAGCATTACGGCTTGAATTATTTTCAAGGAATAATCAGGCCGAATCTCCACCCTTCTTTTCCATGCCGATGACAAACATCAGCAGTGCCGGGATGACGAACACGGTGAATACCGTGGACAGGGCCAGACCGCCGAGGACGACTGCACCGAGGCCTCGATACAGTTCCGAACCGGGACCGGGAGCCACGGCCAGCGGCAACATGCCGAAAACCGAGGTGGCCGCCGACATGTAGATGGGTCGCAGCCGGGTGCGGGTCGCTTCGAGCACCGCTTCCTTGTGGCCCATGCCCTGTTCGCGGATGTTGCCAAGTGATTGGTGGACGATCAGGATGGCGTTATTGACGACCACACCGATCAGAATAACGAAGCCGAGCATGGTCAGAATATCCAGCGGCTGCTGGGCAATGAATATGTTTTCGAGCTTGAGTCCAAGGAATCCTCCTGCTCCGGCCAGCGGGACCGTGAACAAAATGATCAGCGGATAGATGAAGTTGCCGAACAGGGCGGACATGAGCAGATAGGTAATAACAATCGCCAGCATGAAGTTCCACTGCAAGGCGTTACGGGTCACGGTCAGCTTGTCAGCCGCGCCGGACAGGCGCACGGTCAATCCGTCGAGTAGCCCCATCTGGCGAACCTTGGGAATGAGCTTGTTCTGAATGGTCTCCATGGCCTCCTGCAACGGCATATCCTTGGGAGGAGTAACCTGAAGCGTAATGGTCCGCTGTCTTTCCAGATGGCGTATCTGGTTCATGGAATTAGTCCGTTGAATCCGGGTCAGAGAGCTGACCGGAACAGCCCATCCATTAGGGACGGCGATCAGCGAATTATACAGCTCCTCAGGTGTGGTCACGTCTGTGGATGAACCTTTGAGAACCAGATCAATCTTCTTCTTCCCCTCTTCCTTGAAATCACCGATCTTGCGGCCATCAAGGATGACGTCGATGGCCACCCCCAGTTCCTGAGTGGACATGCCTGCGGCACGGACGCGATCACGTTCGGGAAGAAAGCGGACCTCTGGATACAAAAGCTCCAGTGACGGCACCGGACGGACCTGAGAATCGGGTATTCCCTGCATGGTCATGCCAAACAATGTCCCGGCAGCGGCCACAATTCGTTCGAGATTGGAGCCGGAGATATCAACGTCAATGACACGGCCCTTGCCAAGTCCCTGCTCAAAGATCGACGCCTGAATAGAAACACCGAGCATGCCGGGAATGGAGTTTAGGATGCGAGTGAAAAGCGGCGTCAGCTCCCCTGCCCTCTGCTCATCATTGGACATGATTCCAAAGAGATTAATGGTGGGTGCGGACACGAAGAACATGTCTTTGATACCGGGCAGACCGTCCTTTTCCGTATTGAAATACGGATCGGTCACATCATAGACATATTTACCGATATCCAGACGCTCCTCATAAGACAAGCCCGGCGGCGGTATCAGGATACTGATGACAAGGTTGCGGTTGCCCTGAGGCAGGTATTCCATTTTGGGAAAGAATGCCACGACCAGCAAAATGGAGGCCATTGTCAGGCTGGCCACGGTCACAATCCTGTTCCTGGGACTGCTGATGCCCTTGTCCAGCAAAGCCATGATCCAATCCGTCATCCGTCCGCCGAGTTTGGTCACTGGGACAAGAAGCCTCTTGGCGACCGACAATCTTGCCGGAGGACGAGAACTATCGAGCGGAGCAGTGGCTTTCATGCGTTTCTCGGCCACGCCGTAAAGCTGTTTGGCAAGCATGGGGATAACCAGCACCGAAACGAACAGGGAAAGTGAAATGGCGCAGGTGACTGCGATGGCGATATCCTTGAAGAGCTGCCCGGCCTCCTGCTCCATGAAAACCACGGGCAGGAACACGGCCACGGTTGTCAGGGTCGATGCAAGCACCGCCCCCCAGACCTCGCTGGTCCCATCGTAAGCAGCGGCAAAGGCTCCCTTGCCCATCCGCCGGTGTCTGTCAATATTTTCAAGGACGACAATGGCGTTGTCCACCAGCATACCGACGGCAAACGAAATACCCGCCATGGACACAACGTTAAGCGTACGACCGGCAGCGGCAAAGATAATGAACGCGCCGATAATGGATATTGGAATGGATACGGCCACAATGATGGTGGACGAGAAGGATTGCAAAAACACGAACAAGACCACGATGGCAAGAATGGAGCCGATGATTATGTTGCGCTGCACCAGATTGATGGCACCCTCGATGTAAGGCCGCTGGTCATAAATCCAGTCCAGTTCAACACCATTTTCCTTGAGAATGCCCTCGTTGAGTCCATCGACGACCTTTTTCACGGCACTCGTCATCTCAAGGACATTGGCTCCTGGTTCGGGCTTCACACCAACGGCCAGCCCCGCCATCTTGTTGTAGAGCATGGCAACATCTGGCTTCTGATGGCCGCGCTGTACCCTGGCAACCTTGTCCAGAGTAACCCGGAACTCGCCAGACGACGAAATCACGACCTGCTCGATATCTTCAGGTGTCCCGAATTCGGCGGGTATGCGGATGCGATAATCACGACGGCCCACGCCAAGACTGCCTGCGGAAATCGAAACATTCTCTTTTTTCAGGACATCGACCAGCTGGGGGATAGTCAGATTGTAGGAAGCCAGCCGGACCGGGTCCACAATGACCTGCATCTCCTCCTTACGTCCGCCACCCGTAAAGAGATCGGCCACGCCGGGTACACGCTCCAGATACTGACGCACATCGTTTTCAAAGAATGTCCGGTAGGTCTGCACATCGGTATCATTATCCGGCAGGGTCTTGAGAATCATCCAGATGACCGGCGAAGTGGCCGCACCAGTGGAGGAAATAATAGGTCTGTCCACCCTGTCAGGGTATTCCGGGACCTCATTGAGCTTGTTGGAAACACGCAACAGGGCGTTGTCGATATCTGTGCCAATCTCGAATTTTAGGGAGAGTTCGGCAAGGCCGTTGTAACAGGAACTTTCCATTTCGGTCAGGCCGGGAATACCCTTGAGGGTTCTCTCCTGCTCTTCGACAACATCGCGCTCAATTTCGTAAGGCGTTGCCCCCTGCCAAGTGGTAGACACGGTGATGACCGGTTCCGTGACGTTGGGAGACAACTGGTACGGCAGCGTGGACAGCGCGATGGCACCGAACATGACGACAATAATCACACCAACCAGAACGGCTACGGGCTTTTCAATGGCGGTTTTGACAATATCCATGAGTTACTCCCGACTATTTCTGCGGCTGTGCGGCTACAGATTGTCCGGGCCGAAGACGCTCATTGCCCTTGACCACGACGTCCATGCCTTCCTGAAGTTTTTCGGACTTCACTCCCGCAAGCAGACCCCGAAAGCCGACAACATAAACCGGAATGGGAACGGCCTTGCCGTCAAGTACGGCCCAGACCACATTTTCACCCCGCATGGAAATGACAGCGTCACGCGACACGATCAGAGTCTTGCCTCCGAGTCCTTTGGGCAGGAGTACACGGGCCTCCATGCCTTCGGCCAGACCGCCTGTATTTTTCACACGAATCTTGATCGGAAAGGTGCGGCTGGCAATGTCTCCCTTGGGAATGACTGCAAAAACCTCACCCGGCAATTCCTTGTCTCCAGCTTTGATGGTGAGCTTCAGACCGGGCTTGATCACGCCTATCGCTGCCTTGGGCGCATTGACCACAACTTCGAATTTATCATCACGAGCCGTGACAACCACGGTGGTTCCAATGGACATCCACTCGCCGCGATTTGCCTTCACATCGATGACGACGCCATCATAAGGAGCACGGATAGTCTTTCTCTTTAGCTCTTCAAGGAGCTGTCCAAGCTCAGCCTGCACGGACTCGTACTTGTGCAGCAAACCCTCTGAGGTCAGTCGCTTGGAATCGAATTCACCCTCGGCAACGGACTGGCTTTTAAACAACTTGGAAACACGACCATGCTCCAACTCGGCAAAGTCATATTCCGCCTTGGCCTGCAAGGACAGAGCGCGGGCGCGTCGAACACGTTTATTCAGCATGGATGAGGACAAAACAACCATGACATCGCCTTTCTTGACTCGCTGGCCGTCCTCAACCTTGATATTAACTACTTTTCCCACGACCTCGGAGGCCACATTGGAAATTTCGGAAAAGAATATGGTACCGATAAATTCGGATTGGGGAGCCATCTCACCAGAACTCACCTTGGCGGTCATCACCGGGGATGGTGGCCGCTCACCCGATTTCTGGGCATGGACAGGGACTGCCAGAAACACCAGCAGGAAAAAAATAAAACCATATTTCAAAAAACTATTCATGTTCACTCCGTGAATAAAATCAGTCTTCGATCAAACAGTCGTCACTCAAAGTCGGCTCAAGAATCTGCCACAATACACGTTTGCAGATGGCAAGCTCTTCCGAATCAATATTCTTAATTTGTTCATCTTGACTTTCCATCACCATGCCCATTGTCAATTCGATCAATTCGCGTCCGGCATCGGTTATATAAAGGTGTTTGACCCGGCGATCTTCCTTGCTTGATTCACGCCGGACAAAATCGCGTTTTTCCAAAGCTGCGACCAGCCTACTGACACCGGTTTTTTCCTGAGACAGGATTTCGCACAGCCGCCCCTGAGTCAAACCATCCCTCTTGGCCAACGGGAGGAGCACACGCCATTGCTCAACCGTAACCTCAATACCAGCCTCAACAAAATTGGCAGCCAGGTTGTTTATTATCAATCTGGTCACTTTCCATGTCAGGAAGCCCAATACCTCTTTTGAATTTAATCTCTCTAAAATCATTAAATCGTTGTATATGCAACAAACAATCGGGTCAACCACTTTTTTACCGGCTGGCGGGTTGCATTAATAGCCGTATGCCTTTACGGTCCCAGCCATGGAACGATTTACCGCAGACCTCCACATCCACTCCCGTTTTTCTAGAGCCACCAGCAAGAAACTGACCATCCGAAATCTGGCTGCCTGGGGCCACGTCAAGGGTTTGTCCGTGCTCGGCACAGGCGATTTCACCCACCCTGAATGGCTGGCCGAAATCGAAGAACATCTGAAAAGCAATGGCAAGGGACTCTTCACCCTCAAGGACCCCAAGGGGCTGGAAACGGAAATCCCCACCTTTGATGGCAAAATTCAGAGCCGCACCAGGTTCATGCTCCAGACGGAAATCAGTTCCATCTACAAACGCGGCGGCAAGGTTCGCAAAGTCCACAACCTCGTCTACATGCCAAATATTGATGCTGTGAAACGGTTCAATCAAAAACTAGATCAGGTGGGCAACCTCGCATCCGACGGCCGCCCCATTCTGGGCCTAGACAGCCGCGACCTGCTCGACATAGTGCTGGAAATACACCCCCAGGCGTTTCTGGTTCCGGCCCACATCTGGACCCCATGGTTCTCCATTTTCGGCTCCAAATCCGGCTTTGATTCCATAAAGGAATGCTTTGGCGATTACTCTCAGGAGATATTTGCCATGGAGACCGGCCTGTCGTCCGACCCGGAAATGAACTGGACATGGTCTGAACTGGATCGCATCAAGCTCATCTCCAATTCCGATGCCCATTCCGGTGAAAAACTGGGGCGCGAGGTCAACATGTTCCGGGGCGAGATGTCCTATGAGGGCATCTACCGGGCACTTCGCGGCGAAGGACTGGGCCACAAATTTCTCGGCACGGTGGAATTCTTCCCGGAGGAAGGAAAATACCACATGGACGGCCACCGCAAATGCGGCGTGATCATGGACCCGCACGAAACCAATGCCCGTGGCGGCATCTGCCCGGTCTGCGGCAAGCCGGTCACCGTGGGTGTTTACAACCGCGTGCTGGAACTAGCCGACCGTCAGGAGCCGCTCAAGCCGCAGGGGGCCGCCAACTTCGTCTCCCTGATCCCGCTCAAAGAGATTCTGTCCGAGATCGTTGGCGTGGGGCCGAATTCCAAGAAGGTCAATCTCCTCTACATGAGCCTGATCAGCAAATTCGGCAGCGAACTGGACATCCTTCAGCGCGTCCCCCCGGAAGACCTGAACAAATTCAGTTGCCATCTGGGCGAAGGCATGACCCGCATGCGCGAAGGTCAGGTCATCCGCAAGTCCGGGTTCGACGGCGAGTTCGGGGTCATCTCGGTCTTCTCGGAAAAGGAACGCGCCCAGATCAAGAACGGCGCGACCTTGATTTCCATGGACATACCAAAAAAAAATACCAAAAAAAATGAAGAGATAACAGAAACCTGCCAGCCGCTTCTGCCATCTGAGGATGTCGGACCACTCACCTACAACCCGGCACAACAGACGGCCATTGATGCCGGTCCGGGACCGATACTGATCCTGGCCGGACCGGGAACAGGCAAGACGCAGACCCTCATGGGCCGTGTCGCCCGCCTGATCGACGAAGGCGAAAGACCCCGGCGAATTCTGGCCCTGACCTTCACCCGGAGGAGTGCTCAGGAAATGCGCGACCGCCTGAAAACATTGCGCGGTGAAAACGCCGAGTTGCCACAGGCAGGCACGCTCCACTCCCTGTGCTTTGACTACTGGAAGCACGTCTACTCTGAAACGCCCATCGTGCTGCCCGAAGTAGCTGCCAAAAAACTTTTTGCCGAGGTCAACCCGGAGTTTGCGGGCAAAAACCTCAGCCACTACTGGAACAAATACAATCTGGGGCGCGAACATCTGGCCGATATCCCGGACGATCTGGCCGAAGCGCACATCAATTACGGCAACCAGAAAAACCACTGGGATCTGGTGGATTACACCGACCTGCTGGAATTCATGCTGGAACAGACAGGCGCACCCACCTTCCGCATGCCGTACACGCACGTGCTGGTGGACGAAGTTCAGGACCTCACCCCCCTGCAACTGGCTGTAATCCACGGCATTGCAGGAGAATCCGGTAACGGTGTTTTCTGCATCGGCGATCCAAACCAATCCATCTACGAATTCAGGGGCGCGGCAGGCGATGTCGAGAACAAGCTCAAGGCCCTGTGGCCGGACATCAAGACCATCACCTTGGGCGAAAATTATCGTTCCGGCCAAAAAATCCTCGATTGCGCCGGAGCACTTTTCCCGGATTCGCAAAAACTCAATGCGAACCTCGACATCGACGCCACCATCCACCTTTTCAAAGGACCGGACGCCATCCACGAGGCTGGCTGGGTCAGTGACAAGATCAGGGGGCTGATCGGGACCACCAGCCACTCCATCTCCGACTCCGAAGGCTCTGGCGACCTTGCGCCCGGCGATATTGTCGTGCTGGTCCGTTTCAAGGCGCTCATCCCGCCCATCGAAAAGGCCCTCAAACGGGCGGGCATCCCGGTTTCCACTCCTGAACTGGACGGATTCTGGCAAGAACCAAGGGTGGCGACCATCCTGCGTACAGCCGAACGTTTTCTGGGCATGACCCTTGGAGACTCCGACGACATCATTGACGTGCCTGATCATATTCTGGCCTCAGGCCCGGTTGGTCTGGCCGTCTACCTGGGCGACACGCCGCCTTTTGACCACTTTTTCTGGGAAAGCAAACAATTCAAGGACTTGAAAAAGGAATTCAACCAGCGCGATGGCTGGCAGGGACTGGTCAATTGGGTCAGCCTTCAGACCGAGCTTGAGCTGGTCCGCCGCTCAGCGGAAAAGGTTCAGGTAATGACACTCCACGCCTCCAAAGGGCTGGAATTCGAGGCTGTTTTCATGCCCGCCTGCGAGGAAGGCATCCTGCCGTTTGCAGGCATGGACCTGCTGACCGCCAAGATCACGCTCACCCCCGGACGGGGCCAGCGATTCGCGGAAGAACGCCGCCTCATGTACGTTGGCATGACACGGGCAAAACGAAACCTGTACATCAGCCGCTCAGATTCCCGGCAACTGTACGGCAAGACGCTCAATCTCCCGCCATCACGATATCTGAAGATAATTCCCGAAGAGTTGCTGACCAGCTCCAAGCTGGCCGCCAAAAAGGTCAGGAAGGAAAAGCAATTAGGCCTGTTGGATTAGTCTGCTTCTAAAAAATAAATCGATACAACCCGCGCTCGTAAAGCCGACAAACGTTGCGGGCGACTCCCATGGTGAAGCCTGCCTGACGTAACCGGCAAAAGACGTGGAGCGGGTTGAACATATGCTGACATTTTTTACGAAAAGCCTTCATGCTTGCACCCTCGGCCATACGGTTCATTTCATGAGCAAAGCACTGCAATCACTATGCCTGCGGCCAACAATTCAACAATAATACAACAATGACCAATAGTTCAGATTCAAGCTCTGGAAACGACAAGGAAAAAATTGCGCCCATGCGTCACCTCTCCGTCGCGGATATCGGAAAAAAGTGGAACCTGGAATTTGATTTCACCATTGCTGCGCCCTCATTCGTCATTCCCGCTGGAGTCGCTGAGAACAGCCGGTTTCTGGCCGATTATTTCCCGGAGATATGCCTGCTCTTTTTCGAGACCGAAGCATGCCTGAAATATACAGATTTCGACCTGCCGCCTGATCTGGCGGACCTGCCGGTAAAGTGGCATGTCCACCTGCCCCTTGATCTGCCGTGGGAACAGGGACTTGATATCGCCTGGGGGAAAATCGCCGGGTTGATGGACAAAGCGGCCTGTCTTTCGCCTCGCGTTTATGTTCTGCATCCGCCGACAGTACCGGGAATGCTCGTTCCACTGGCAAAAAAAATCCGTGAAGCAGGCATTGATCCTGCCGATATCCTGCTGGAAAACGTGGAGGAAACCGATCTGACAACCATGTGGGATGATGCCCGTAAGGGCGGGTATTCCACCTGTCTGGACCTGGGCCACATCCTCGCTTATGGTCAGGATTCGATTCTCAACCTGCCGGATTTGTGGGAAACGGTGCGAATGCTCCATGTGTACGCGCCGGGGAAACGAGGCAAGCATACGAGCCTTGTAAATCTGGATGAAGAGGGGGAAAAATTGCTTCGCACCATGTTTGAACACTTCCGGGGCGACACGGTTACTCTGGAAGTCTTTGATGAAAAAGGAATTTTTGAATCCGTTGAACTGCTTGCCGGTTTGCTGTCCGGCTGGAGAAATGAAAAATGATCACCCTCATTCTTGGCGGCAATAAATCCGGAAAATCCGATTTTGCGCTTGATTTATTGGCAAAAGGGCCAAAACCGGCCCTGTTTATCGCCACGGGCAAGGCAAAAGACCTTGAATTCAGACAGCAAATCATCAAACACCGCGAAACACGCTCTCCTGAACTGGAAGTAGTAGAGGTCTCAGAAGACTTGCCTCAAACGCTCAGAAAGGCTAAATTGACCTTTCCTGCCATAGTGGTGGACAGCTTGGACTACTGGCTTTTCACCTGCCAAGAGGCTGGGTGTGAAGAGGGAAAAATTCAAGAATTCATCGAGGTTCTTGAACAATGGGGCGAGACGGATTTGATATTGGTCTCGTGTGAAACAGGACTCGGACCTCTGCCTGCCGGCAGTGCGGTACGAGCCTTTGTACGGAGCCTTGGTGCGCTCAACCAGAGCGTGGCAAAAAAGGCGGATCAGGCGTATCTGGTCGCAGCCGGGTTACCGTTAATCCTGAAAAAGGGATAGTTTGTGGCACTTTTCAGACAATTGGATGAACAGGTAGAGAAACTTCTCAGCCTCTTCAAAAAAAATGAGAACTGGCTTATTGTCATCAACGCTGACCCGGACGCCCTGGGTTCTGCAATGGCGCTTAGGCGAATTATGGCCCGGCGGGTCAACAGCATCGGTATCGGACAGATCAACGAAATCAAACGGCCCGATAATCTGGCCATGATCCGCTACCTGCGCATCCCCACCCAGAAGCTGATCTCGAATCTGGCGGTCCAATACGACAAATTCGCCCTTGTGGACTCCCAGCCCCATCACAATCCTGAGTTCGCATCATTCAAATTTTCCGTGGTCATCGACCATCATCCCATCGTGAAAGAAAAACCCGTCGAGGCCGACTTCGTGGATGTCCGGCCCAAATACGGCGCGGTCTGCTCCATGATGACCGAGTATCTCTACAACATGAAAATTCGCCCGGCCAAACTGCTGGCAACCGCGCTGATGTACGGCATCCGCTGCGACACCCGCACCTTTGAACGCGAATTCATCGACGCAGACCTCTCCGCATTCAAATATCTGAGCAAATTTGCCGATCCCAAGCTGATGACCCGTATCAGCGTCTCTGCATTCCATCTTGACTGGATGCGCTCTTTTTCCCGCGCTTTATACAATCCCAGACGCATTGGACAGGGTCTTTTCGCCCACTGCGGCAATGTGGAAAACCCGGAAATTCTGGTCATCGTGGCC
>JAFLJW010000060.1 GCA_022712815.1 Pseudodesulfovibrio sp.
GTTGGAATCCTCGTAGTTGAGGCCTTTTTGAAACTTGATGCTGTTGGCTATCTGCCTGGGTTGGGAATCATAAATAGTTTTGTATATTTCCATCCCTGCCAAATCAGCGAGATATTCCATGCTTTTTTCGGTATGCAAAAACAAATGCCGAGGGGCGTCGAGTTGTGCCCAATTTTCACCAAATTCACGCCAAGAATATTTTCCCATAAGGGGAATGCGAATGAGGAGCGTGCCTCCAGGGGCAAGAAAGTCACGCATGCTCGCCATGAAAATAGTGGGATTCGGGACGTGCTCGAAAGAGTGGTTTGAGATGACGAGATCGTAGGAACCGCTCCACTTTTCTATCGGTAATCTATAGATCGAAAGGTTCTCCGTGTAGTCCACATCATTTGGAATAAATGGGTCTATTCCAACCAGTTGGCGAATACCAGTCTGCCATAATTTGGCAAGCAAATTACCCATACCGCAGCCAATGTCGAGAATACTGGAATCAGGACCGGTATTACTGCCCGCAAGCCATTTTATGACCGGGGGTGTTGTGAACAACACACCTTGCATCGCCCCTATGAGATCAAACCTCCCCATGGCATGATTCAAAAAATGCATCTTGAAAAAACGACGAAACGAACTAAATTTGGATGCAGGAACCAGACGGTGAGATGCATAGTCGGTTGGATAAAAATGGGCCATGTCTTCGGGAATCTCAGCAATTTGCAGACAGCCACAGGATGCACACTCAAAATAGACAAACGGTTCATCTGTGCCGAACTGCTTTTCCTTGAAAACATATCGTGTGCTACCCTTAATATTGGCACAAATCCGGCAGACATTCTCTTTATTGACCATATCGTTCTTTTCCTGTTGTGTAAAATACTCGTTGTTTGCATCGCCGACAACTCGAATGCTAGCAAATCTGCACAGAGAACTCCAGAGTCGGATATAGCGCTCACTCCTTGAGGTCCATGTAACAAACATTCCAAAAGACACGTCTCTGAGGACTTTACTAACACGCCCGGACCATTTAAAGGATGCTTGACGGCGCACGCACGGTTTTTCCGTTGCCGCTCAAAAGGAGTTTTTTTGGCTAAAAATACAGACTTGCACTACCTGGGAAACCGACACCTGCTCAAGCGGAGCATAACCTACTTCTCCCCCTACAAGCTGCGCGTGGTCATTGCAATCATCGCCATGTTGCTCTATGCTCCCATCCCTCCAGGTCTGGCATGGCTGACAAAATTCATTATGGACGATGTTCTCATCGGCAAAAATATTGAGACCTTGAAGCTATGTATTCTGGGCCTGGTGGCTCTGATTGTCTTGAAAGGAATACTCCAGTTTCTCCAGGTGTACGTCATAAATACCACGGGAATACTGGTCCTCAAGGACATGCGCAAAGACCTTTTTGACAAGATAATTCGCCTGCCCATGCCCTTTTTTGCCGAAAGTGAAATCGGCATGCTCATGAGTCGTATCGTCAACGATGTGGTGGCCGTGCGCCAAAGCCTGCCCAGTATCATCATGTTCGTCAGACAGATATTCACTCTCATCGCCTTGATCGGCACGATTATCTACCTTGACGCAAATCTGGCCTTCTGGAGCCTGATCGTCATGCCCATTGCCTTGTACCCGATAATATTCTTCGGGAAAAAGGTACGAAAATATGGGCGCAAAATGCAGTCCGAGCTTTCCGGCATCAACGTAGTCCTTGAAGAAAGCTTTTCCGGCATCAAGGTAATCAAGGCCTTTGCCAATGAAATCCGTGAAAGTATTCGTTTCAATATTGAAAATAAAAACCTGACCAAAATCATCATCCGCCAGATTTTTTACAGCGAGACATCTTCCCGAACAATGGATTTCGTATCCGCAGGAGCCGGAGCCACGGTGTTATGGATAGGAGGCTCCAAGGTTATCGATGGTATCATGACTCCCGGCGATCTGATGGCATTCATGGTTTGCCTGGTACAGCTTTATGAGCCAATAAAAAAGATCAATATGGCAAACCAGCAAATCCAGGCGGGGCTGGCCGGCGCCGAACGCGTATTCGACATCTTTGATTCTCCCAAAATCAGGATAGAGGACGAGGGAAAGAATATACTGGAAGGAGAATTCAGGAAGCTGACCTTCGACAATGTCAAATTCAGCTATCCTGATACACCAAAAGTCGCTGTGGACGGAGTCTCCCTGAATATCAAGGCTGGGCAGCGCATAGCCATTGTCGGCCCCAGCGGTTCGGGCAAAACCACACTGGTCAACCTGATCCCCCGTTTTTACGACCCGCAAGCAGGGGAAATCCGTTTAAACGACAAGCCTCTCAAAAGCTACACTCTTGGTAGCATACGCCTCAATCTGGGTTTGGTCTCTCAGGACACTTTTCTCTTCAACCTGAGCATCCGTGAAAACATCGCATACGCCATGGAATCCTGTAACACGAAGACGGTGGAACAAGCTGCCAAGGCCGCGTTTGCCCACGACTTCATCATGGAAATGCCCCAAGGCTATGACACTATAGTCGGCGAAAGTGGGGTAAAGATTTCCGGTGGCCAGAAACAACGCCTGACCATTGCCCGCGCCATCCTCAAGAATCCGTCGCTGCTGATTCTGGACGAGGCCACCTCCGCTCTGGACACCGAGTCCGAACGGACCGTGCAAAAGGCCTTGGAAAACCTGATGCAAGGTCGAACCAGCATCGTCATCGCTCACCGATTATCCACCATTCTGACCGCCGACAGAATCGTTGTAATGGAACAGGGCAAGATCGTGGACATGGGTACGCACAAAGAGCTTTTGGAAAAATGTGAGCTTTACGACAGGCTGTACCAGATGCAGTTTGACGATAGTTCTGATTAGAATATCAGCAAAACAAACCCGAAAGACCAAACAATACAATGTCCGACAACGTCACCATCGTCATCCCGACGCACTTCAGGCACGCCTATCTTGCCCGTGTGCTGGAGCAGTATGCAAAAAGCGGTATCCCTGTACTGGTGGCCGACTCTACAGACATTCCTTTTGAAGATGCCTCCAAGTATCAAAACGTCACATATTATCATTGGCCTGAGAAAAATTTCATCGACAAGCTCCACGCAGCCATACAGGCTGTGAACACCCCATATGTCGTCATGCGAGCGGATAACCGCCACACTGTTCCCGAAGCAATTACGCAATGCGCAAATTTTCTGGCAGACAACCCGGACTACTCTATCTGTCACGGGGCATACGTTGCCGTTGAACGCTTCGGCACCACTCTTTCCGCACGGCCCAATTACCACGAAGACGAACACTGCGGGCTTACAGGCGAGACTCCAACAGCCCGGATAATGGAAGTGTGGGACAGGTACATCCCGGCCTTTTATGCTGTTTCCCATACTGAAAGTTGGAAACGGGTGCTCGACATTGCCGTGGGTGGCATTACCAACAACAACGCACTTGAGGTTCTCCAGTCATTGCTGACGGCAGCGGATGGAAAAAGCAAACGGCTTCCTGTCTTTTATGGAGCAATCCAAATAGCCAAACGCGTAAGCGGCGAAAATGCGGTGTACGATGGCTTCAACATAGTGGCCACAAACGAACGCTATTTTGCCGAATATGCATATTTCATAAAGAAAGTGACCGCCCGACTCACTGAACTGGAACACATTGATCAGGAAGAAGCCAAAAAACGTGTTGAAAACTCCATTGCCAACTTCCTGAAAAAATGCTGTTCCCATCACCCCCGGCGAACCTTTATCCAAAAACTTCCCAAATACCTGAAACGAGCCGTTTCCGTTTTTGATCTCAATAAAAAACAACGCTTCCTTGCTGAACGCACAAAAAATATGGATGATTTTCTGGCACCACTCACCCCACCATCCAAGAAAAATTTATCAGCAATGATGATCTGGCTCGACAGTTGGAAGGACGAGATATGAAAATTCTGGTCACCGGAGCCACCGGATTCATCGGCAACCACGTGGTCAGCACCCTGCTCGACCAAGGCATCTCAGTCATAGCTGCCTCGCGCTCCACGGAGAAGGCAGAAGCCATGCCCTGGTTTTCCAAAATCGATTTCAAGACTCTGGATACCGCGGCCCCGCCCGCCAATCCATATACCTCTCTAGGCTCACCGGACCGAATGATTCATCTGGCATGGTCGGGGTTGCCGAACTTCAAATCAGATCATCACATGAAAGAGAACCTGCCAAACGACAGAGCTTTCCTGTCCGCCATGCTCGAAGGTGGCTTAAAGCATCTGCTGGTGACCGGCACCTGCTTTGAATACGGCATGATGGAAGGAGAGCTTTCCGAGGACATGGAGACCAAGCCCGATAACCCATACGGTCTGGCAAAGGACACCCTGCGCCGAGAATTGCAGGCACGTACAATGGGTACGGACGTGATTTTCCAATGGGCCAGACTTTTCTACATGTTCGGCCCGGGACAATCGAAAACCTCACTTTTTTCCCTGCTGCAAAAAGCCATCGACAACAAGGACACGATCTTTGACATGTCTGGCGGCGAGCAGGTCAGAGATTTTTTGCCAATAGAAACCATCGCAAAAAAGTTGGTACACATCGCACTTCAGGACGATGTCACCGGCATCATCAACATCTGTAGCGGACGCTCCGCCACGGTCAGAGAACTGGTCGAGGAGTACTTGGCACGACGTGACGCAAAGATTGAATTAAACCTCGGCCATTACCCTTATCCCGACTATGAGCCATTCCGATTCTGGGGGAGTACGACAAGACTTAATCTGGCCCTGAACGCTTCCTCGATTGCTGGACACCATTCCTTAAGACCTGTATAGGAAACCCCTCTGCTCCCATTGGTATAAACCACTGGCACGCAATCATATTCTGGAGAAAAAGATGAATCCCATACAAAAATTTCAGGAAGAGTGCGTTGAACGCATTCGCGAACAAGGCAAAAATGAAACTATTGCCCGCCATGCCCGCGACTTTACAGTGGAATCCATGCGGAGCCAGTACTCATACAATTTCACATGGATGGGCCGCCCCATCATCCAGTACCCTCAAGACATGGTCGCCATGCAGGAGATCATCTGGAAAGTACAACCTGATATCATCATCGAAACAGGCATAGCTCATGGCGGTTCACTCATCTACTATGCCTCTATCCTCGAACTGATCGGAAAAGATGCCTATGTGCTCGGTGTGGATATAGATATTCGCACTCACAACAAGACCGAGATCGAAAAACACCCCATGTTCAAACGAATCGAAATGATTCAGGGGTCCGCTCTGGACGAAACTGTTGTAGCCCAGGTGAGAGGCCATGCCAAAGGCAAGAAACGGGTCATGGTCTGCCTTGATTCAAACCATACCCACGAACATGTGCAAAAAGAGCTTGAGTTCTACTCGCCAATGGTAACCAAAGACAGCTATCTGGTGGTTTTCGACACCGCCGTGGAAATAGCTCCGGAGGATGTCAACGACAACCGTCCATGGGGACCTGGTAACAACCCCATGACCGCTGTGCATGATTTTTTAAAAATAAACAGCCGCTTTGAAATTGACCAAGCATACAACGACAAGCTCCTGATTGGCATGGCCCCTGACGGATATTTACTCTGCAAGACAGATTAGTTAAAGTGAGCTATCTGTCCATCGACATGAACTGCGTAATCCCGGAGATTGCCGCAGCAGAGTTTTTCTGGGACAAACTCGTTCCCGGAGCCTTGGTGGTCCTTGATGATTATGGCTGGAGCGCTCATAAACCACAGAAAAAGGCTTTCGACGAATTTACGAAAAAGAGGAACACTCAGGTTCTCACCTTGCCCACCGGGCAAGGCCTTATCGTCAAACCGTAACGGCTGGATTTCAGGAAGGTATCATGGAAGTAGTCATCCTCTGCGGTGGTCTGGGTACGAGACTCAGGGAAGAGACCGAGTTTCGCCCCAAGCCAATGGTCAATATCGGGCCTCGGCCTATTTTGTGGCACATCATGAAAACTTACTCTTCGTTCGGGCATACGGATTTCATCCTGCCGCTGGGCTACAAAGGCGAGATGATCCGCGATTATTTCGTCAACTATGAATGGATGAACAACGATGTGACCATTGAGCTGGGCAAACCGGAGAACCTCTGCCTGCACAACTGCCACGAAGAGTCGGGCTGGAAGATAACCCTGTCCGACACTGGCCCCAATACCCTAAAGGGTGCACGCATCAAACGCATTGAAAAATACATCAAGGGCGATGTTTTCATGCTTACCTACGGTGATGGTGTAGGCAATATAGATTTGGATGCCCTTCTGAAATTTCACAAGAGCCACGGTAAAATCGCCACACTTACCGGCGTTAACCCGGCTGCTCGCTTCGGAGAATTGAAGGTAAGTGGCAACAAAGTTCAATCCTTTTATGAAAAACCCGATGAAACAACCACTGAAGGCTTGGTCAATGGCGGCTACTTCATTTTCAACCGTGAAATATTCGACCACCTTTCAGAAGACGAGGACTGCGATCTCGAATACGGCCCCCTTGAAAAATTGGCCAACGAGGGAGAACTGATGGTTCGCCCTCACGATGGCTTCTGGGCCTGCATGGACACACTTCGTGACACGGAATACCTGAACAAGCTTTGGGAGAATGGACAGGCCCAGTGGAAAATCTGGTAACATCTTCTCTGCAAACACATACACAACTTCAATATTGGAGAAATAGTGAAAATATTCGTCACCGGAACCGAAGGCTACATAGGTTCTCTACTGGCCCCCATGCTCATAGGTGCGGGCAACGAAGTAATCGCCTGTGACACCGGCTTTTATAAAGAAAGTAGCCTATACCACACAGACGGGCCGACTCCCTACACTCTAGCCAAAGACATCCGTAATCTTGACCACAGTGACCTTGAAGGTTGTGATGCTGTGGTGCACATGGCCGAATTGTCTAACGACCCCACAGGCGCACTGGCTCCCAACATTACATACGATATCAACCATAAAGCGAGCCTCAAGCTAGCCCAAATTGCCAAAGATGCTGGCGTGACACGCTTCATATACACTTCATCCTGTTCGGTTTACGGCGTGGCTACCGGTAATGATCTAGTCACCGAGAAAAGCCCAACCAACCCACAAACAGCATACGCCGAGTGCAAAACCTACGTGGAACGCGATGTCACAGCCCTGGCTGACACTAACTTTTCTCCCACGTTCCTTCGCAATGCCACTGCCTACGGCATATCGCCCCGCATGCGCTTTGACATTGTAGTCAATAACCTTTCTGGCCTTGCTCGCACCACCAAAGTCATCAAAATGATTTCTGATGGTTCCCCTTGGCGTCCCCAAGTCCACGTCCTGGACATTTGCAAGGCCATCAAGTGTTCTCTGGAAGCCCCCCGCGAAGCCGTGCACAATGAAATATTCAACGTAGGCCGCACTGATGAAAACTTCACAGTCAAGCAAATTGCCGAGATGGTCGCCAACATTTTTGAAGAGTGCGAGTTGAGTTTCGGACCTTCAGGCGGAGACAACCGTAGCTACCGCGTCTCCTTCAATAAAATTGCTACAGAGTTGCCTGGATTTTCCTGTGACTGGGGTGTCCAGACCGGCATCCAGCAACTCCATGACCTATTCAAGCTCATCGACATGGATGAATATATCTTTGACCACCGTGCATTCACCAGGCTCAAGTCACTCACATATCTGCTTGAATCCGGCCAAATCAATAAAGATTTCTTCTGGAGCTATCCTAAAGGGCTGTAGCACATGAAATTTACAGCACTCCCGCTAAAAGGCGCATGGCTCATCGAAGCCGAACCATTCAGCGATCATCGCGGCCAATTCGCCCGGCTATTTTGTGAACGAGAACTGGCAAAAATCGGGATTACCTCCCCCTTGGTGCAGATCAATCACTCTTTAACCAGGGAGAAAGGAGCCGTACGCGGACTCCATTATCAGCACCCGCCCCATAGCGAGGCCAAAATTGTGCGCTGTCTGCGCGGGGCCTGTTTCGACGTGGCCGTGGACCTGCGGAAAGGCTCACCCACATTTCTCAAATACCATGCGGTAGAACTGACCCCGGATAATATGTACGCGCTGTATATCCCCGAAGGATTCGCCCACGGCTTCCAGACTTTGGAACCCGACACGGAACTCTTGTATTTTCACACCGAATTCTATACTCCCGGCAGCGAGGGCGCGATTCGCTTCGACGACCCAGCCACCTGCATAAACTGGCCTCTTGAAGCCACAGACCTGTCCGACAGGGACCGTACTCATCCACTTGTCACCGACAAATTTACTGGAATTGATATATGAACTGCCGACACTGCAATACTTCCTTAAATGATGTGTTCATCGATCTGGTGAGCCAGCCTCCGTCCAATTCGTTTTTGACCAAGGCCCAGTTGAATGAGCCTGAGAGCTATTTCCCGCTCAAGCTTTTCGTTTGCCCTGAATGCTTTCTGGTCCAGATTGACGAATACAAAAGTTCGCAGGAAATTTTCAGTGCAGAATATATCTACTACTCATCCTTCTCGACTTCTTGGGTGGACCATGCTCGTCGCTATGTCGATATGGCGATCGACCGCTTCAACCTCAATGAGGACTCCTTTGTTGTAGAACTCGCTTCCAATGATGGCTATCTACTTCAATTCATGGTGGAGAAGAATATCCCATGCTTGGGCGTGGAACCTTCCACGACCACGGCTGATGCAGGCCGGGAAAAAGGAGTGGAATCCATCAATGAATTTTTCGGATGCGATCTGGCCCGAACAATGGTGGAGCAAGGAAAGAAAGCCAACCTCCTGCTCGGTAACAATGTTCTGGCCCATGTCCCGGACATCAATGACTTTGTAGGGGGCATGAAAATCCTGCTCGCCGATGACGGCGTGCTGACCATGGAGTTTCCGCACCTGATGCAACTGGTGGCAAAAAACCAGTTCGACACCATCTACCACGAGCATTTTTCATACCTTTCCCTGACCACTGTCAGACGCATCTTCGCCGAACAAGGACTGACCCTATTTGATGCGGAAGAACTGCCTACCCATGGCGGATCACTTCGCATCTTTGCTCGCCATGAAGAAAACAACTCCTTGCCCGTGACCGATAACGTGGCAACTATGCTTGAGGTCGAGAAAAAAGCGGGCATGACCTCCATGGCCTTCTATCAAAATTTCCAAACCAAGGCAGACACGGTCAAACTAGGCCTGTTGCAATTCCTGCTTGAACAAAAAAAAGCAGGTAAACGAGTTGCGGCTTACGGCGCGGCAGCCAAGGGTAACACCCTGCTCAACTACTGCGGCGTCAAATGCGACCTCGTGGAATTCTGTGTGGATGCCAACCCGCACAAGCAAGGGCTTTACATGCCCGGCAGCCATATTCCGGTATTGCCCCCAAAAGCACTCAAGGAAAGAAAACCAGATTTCGTGATAATCCTGCCCTGGAACCTCAAGGACGAGATCAGCAGCCAGCACGCCTACATTCAAGAATGGGGCGGCCGCTTTGTTGTTCCCATCCCGGAAATTTCGGTTCTCTAACCCAACAGCAATTCATGTTCAAAACACCCAAAATAAAAACCAACGGGCTTGACTCGCTTAGGCCCAAGCGCATTCTGATCTGCCAACTCAGGCAAATCGGAGATGTGATTTTGACCACACCTACCGTGCGGCTTTTGCGCAAGGTATACCCTGACGCACGCATAGATTTTTATACCCTCAAGCATTGTGCTCCGGTTCTTGAGAACAACCCGGATATCGATAAAATCTGGAAAGTGGACAAATCGCTGGGATTTTGGGAAACGCTGAAATTTTACTGGAAAGTCGGCCATGACGACTATGACCTGATCTTTGATTGTCAGCAGTTGCCCAGA
>JAFLJW010000194.1 GCA_022712815.1 Pseudodesulfovibrio sp.
TGACAGTATTACAATACAATATAAACTGGTTTTCCTACTCGGAAACAGTTCACTGAACACTCTTTCACTGAACGCAAAGAAAAGACTCATTGAAATGACGCAAGCGATAATTTCTATTGCTAAAGAAGGTGTATCTATAAAATTGTCAAAAAGTAGGTATAGGTATGTGTTGGACAGGAAATAAAAGACACCACTCAAAAGCAGGCCGCACCCTGCAACCAACGACAGTGAATTTCGTATCTGCTGTTTTGAAAAAGATTCAGTATTGACAGCAATAAACGCGATAGTCGGAGCAAACGTCGCCAGTAGGATTGTGATCGAAGGCTCTTTGTAGAACGTCAGCATGAGGTTTCCCTTTTTCGTTTAATGCAGTCCGACAGGTCACTGAACGCAATGCATCCTGGATAAGACTTTGATAATTGGCTGTTCGCTATTCTATCCCTTTGCCAGTTGGAAGACGTATAAGGTTCGAATGCTGTCAGGCATTGAATGTCTTTCCAGTTCTTTGAACCCCACCGCCTGAAATGATCTTTCAAACTCGTGCTGTGTGTAGTCATCGAAAATATCATCGCGGGCACTGAGCATCCGCTGCACCTGGCTATCGTTTCGGGGAACGAATTCGCAGATAAGGACACCCTCGGAGCCGATCAGGGATGCAAAGAATGTACTGATTTGAGCGAAGGGTATTCCGACGGTGAAGTAAAGATGGTGACACAGGGCAAGTGCGATCATCATGTCCGCATCGCACCGTTCTACAAAGCTCTTTCTTTCCTGGCCTGCCCACCCGAGGGCCGGGGATGGCGAGGACAAATCTAGCACGAGCGGCAGGATGTTATCCGGTCCATGGTCACGGAGATGACAATAATGCTGATCCACTGCGGCCGGATCTATATCCGCCGAAACAACTGTTCCGAAATATTTGGCCAAGGGCACACTAAAACGCCCGGTATTCGCACCAAGGTCAATGGCAAGACTACCGCTGTGCTGCTTTGCCACGGATTCGACAATCCGCAACTTCGCCTTGGTGCCTTCGTCGGTATAATTGGTATCAGTGTAATAATCGCCCCATTCGGTTTTTTGTGCGGGGAATTTCCGCTTGTGCACCGTGTTTTCCAGAGATTCGACAATGTCTGAAATCTTCTCAAGGGTCATCTGGTTGGATTTCTTTTTTTTGAATGACCGGGGGTCCGCATATTTGTTTTGCATGGCGGCATGCAGGACCAAATGCATGAGGAGACCTGAAGAAAGTCGTGCTTTCCACGGCAACATGGTCGTGGCGATATCCAGAGGGATGCCATCGATCCACTGTCGGGAAAGTTGGGCCAAGCGCAAATCGCTTGTGGAAGCCAAAGCTAGCGGTGCGAGGAAATGCGAACAAAACTGTCGATAGGCCTGCCATGTATCGCCTTGCTGCCATGGCTCGAAGGACAGAAGATCGATGAAGATGGGTCGGGCACCGACAAACTGAACATTGTAGGCCGAGGCGTCTTTTAGCACCATAGCTTTCTCCAAGGCCATCTGCTGCAAGTCGAGGGTGAGCAGGGCTGCATCCTTGAGTTGGCTAAAACTCCACTCGTACGGGTAGGATATGAACGGGATGGTTTCCACCTTGAGCGTTTTCCAGCTCCCGGGCAGAGGCGGATGCTCCTCAAAAGGCACAATAAGGCCTTCATCCAGTGCTTTGTCAATTATTCCGGACTGAACAACTCCCTGCCATGTTTCCTGATAGCATGGCATGATGGTCCGCAATATTTCGCGGGATTGCACATAAACATACCCTGATCGATCACGAAATGATCCCAGATCCTGTTGCACAACTATCGTCCAAAGGTTCGGGAAATGGTGTCAAAAATTCGCCTCTTTAATTTACCGGCAGCGACTATACCCGCAATGATCCACTGAACAGCCGTGCTGCCGGAGCCCGGATCAAGGTATCCTGCATGTGCCAGTTGGGGCGCACAGAGGATTATGCAAATAGAAAGAATACACATGGCTGTAATTACACACCTTTTTGGTGGCATAGTCTCTGTGGACATCAAGACCTCCTGACATTGAATTTGCGTACTTCAAAACAGCAACACTTGTTTGTTGTCCCGAATTATTTCCGGAAAACACTCAAACAAATGCGAAATGCAAGGCAATACTTGCAAAAGCCATACCGGGTTGCCTTTATCGATATTGATGTTTTCTGTCTCGAGGATGTGGGATTTCAGAAATTATACGCGATGCGCATAAGCAGGTGTCTAAAAAATGGGTTTAGAATTTCCACCCTTTATCTCGACAGGATAAAAGGAGTCGACTCAGTACCGTCTTGCTCAAAATGACAGCAATTATCAAATCGTCCGAAATCGAGAAATATTTTCCACTACAAGAGTATCATTCGACCTGTTTTATTTGCCAATCATACCAATTTCTTCAGTCATGTTCAAAACGAATGAAAAAACAGAACAGGCATGTCAAATGAGATAGTGCGGAAAGAAATGCCGGTGGAGTTCTTGGGCCTTGCATCAACTGTTTACTATTCCGTTTGAAAGTGAATACGCCTCGGCCTTGTGCTTTTCTTGTGCCTTGCTCTCGCAACACTTCTCGCGAATCTGGCTTATGGGGAAATAAAAAAAGTGGCTTCAAGAAATTTCTTGAAGCCACTATACTTTTCCTGGTCGGGGCGAAGAGATTTGAACTCCCGGCATCCTGCTCCCAAAGCAGGCGCGCTACCAAACTGCGCCACGCCCCGTCAGATCACTGAGGATTCCCTTTGGCTTCGTTGCTGCGAATTTATCAAATCCTTGCGTAT
>JAFLJW010000290.1 GCA_022712815.1 Pseudodesulfovibrio sp.
GACCATGGCCGAAAACGCCATCATCTTTGCCTGCGCCAACCCTGATCCTGAAATTCCGTACCCGGATGTCAAGGAAGTGCGCCCCGACATCATCATGGGCACCGGTCGTTCCGACTTCCCCAATCAGGTCAACAACGTCCTCGGCTTTCCCTTCATCTTCCGTGGCGCTCTCGATTCCCGCGCATCCACCATCAACGAAGAGATGAAACTCGCCGCCGCCACTGCACTGGCCAGACTCGCCAAAGAGCCGGTCGCTCAAGATATCTGCGATGCATACGGCGTTGATTCCCTTGAATTCGGCATCGACTACATTATTCCCAAGCCGCTCGATCCCCGCGTCCTGACATGGTTGTCTGTCGCGGTTGCCAAGGCCGCCATGGATACCGGCGTTGCCAAGATCCAGCTCGACCTCGACCAGTACAAGAAAGATCTTGAAGAGCGCATGGCCGCCTCCAAGGCCCGCACCAAGCTGGTTGTCGATTCCTTCAACTACGATATCTAAAAATACAAAGCATATGAACATGAAGGGCCGGGCAAAAATGTCCGGCCTTTCTGGTTCTAAGTGTCATTGCTTCCCCTTTGAATCTCCTCTATGGTCCTGAGCATCGACACTCCGGAGAACACAATGAAACGACTCGTCCTGATGCTTGCCATCGCAATGCTCATCATGCTGGCCGGCGGCTGCAAAAACAATCCAAATGCTTTTATCCAGTTCCCCCAAGGCCCCGAATATGTCGGCGCCTACCTTGAAACAACTGATGTCCGGCACATCGGCTATGCCCTGAATACCGCAGCCACCCGCACGCCCGTCAAATGGGAAAACCGGGAAAGCGGCTATCAATATTCTCTCATGGTCTTCACCACCGATGCCGCCATGGGGACTACTACCCGCAAGTTCACCATTCTGACCATCGAACCATCAGGCTATGCCGAAGTTCTCAATCTCATAGGCACTTCCACACAAAAAAACATTTGGAATATAGTGGCTGAAACCCCGGCATCCTACGTGGGCAAAGCCGCCCGTATGGAGCTTGTCAGCACCTCAACCCCGAAAGCCACACACTCCAATGACCAGCATTTTCCCGGCTTCATGATAGCCGACTGACCGCCATGGACAAAGCGACCCTCGACAAAATCAGCAAAACCGCCAAAAAAAACGGCATTGACCCCGACGAGCTGGTCAAAGCCGTCCGGACGGGCTACCTGCCACCGGAATTTGAGGAAGCCATCACCGCAGTCATGGGTGACCTTTCCATTTTTGGCGAGGCTCTCGACAAATTGAGTAAGGATAAATAACTCACCGCCGGTACGTATTTTCTGGCTCCTTGAGTCGGGGAATTGGTGACTGCAAGGCGTGGGAAATGCTATCCGGTTAAAGTACACCGCAGATTGTCAAACCAAACTTAACACCCGGTCAAGCCCTCGTTCTTCAATGACTTCCCACGTTGTCCGGTAGTTAAATTTCTTTCTAGATGGTGCAGTCACGAGATTGTCTAAGCTTTTGTTTTGTTCCATAGTTCGTCAAGAAATCTACCCCAATGAAGGCTGTTTTGACGATTCCAACACATCGACGACACGACATTTCGGACTACGCTTGGGAAAATCTTGAACCTCATCTACCTGGCAGAAGGGGGAGTTGGGGTGGCATTGCGTGTGACAATCGCCAGTTTATCAATGCGGTGTTTTCCTATGTGGCCCCTCGTCAAGGGTAATCCGTATGTGTGTAGCCTTTTCCTATTCGTGCTTTCCAGCACCAAGTACCATTCGGTACGATCCGTCGAACTGCGCCATTTGGTTCACGCTTCTAAGGAAGCCAAAAAAGGCCCGCGCAGGTTAGTAGTTTGTGTGGTATATTAAGCAGTTCTATGCGAAAGACTCAGATGCCAAAGCAAAATCGCCAATCGCCTGGCAATTGCGATAATGGCCTTTTGTGACACGCCGGTCTTTGCCACAAGTTTGTTGTAATACGCCTTCACTTTCGGCTCTTTACTTTGCCAAATCCACGTAGCCTCGACAAGCAAACTTCGCAACCGTTTTTGTCCGACCGGAACAAGACGGCTGCGCGATGTGTAGTTACCCCTTTGTCGGACCGTCGGCGCAAGGCCAAGGTATGAAGCCAACTCCTCTTGGCGTTGAAACCGCTCTGGACGGAATATCTCCAACAGAAAAGTTGTAGCGACAGTGGGACCGACTCCTGGAATCGTACACAACCGTTTCATAGGTTCTTCATGCCGCTCAAGCATGATCAACCGCAGTATCGATCCGACTTCCTCAAGCTCTGCCTTCTGATAACTCAATTCCCGCAGCAGGCTGTCCAACGTCAGTTTGGTGGTCGGGTCAAGTTGCAAGACCGAAAGCGCATCTATTCCTTTCTTGGACCATTGAACAAGCCCCGGAGGCTCTTCTACTCCAACGTAAAGTAGCAGCGATTTGATGCGGCGTTTGGTGCAACGTATTCTATCAACGACCTGCATCCTGCGACGAATCATACTTCGCTCTCCCTCTTCCTGCACTGTGGGAATCGCAATGGGCTTGAGCAGTCCTTTGGCTGCATATTCAGCAAGCTTGATGCAGTCCAGCTGATCTGTCTTGGCTCCGGCAATCACAGGGCGTGGAATCTTGCTTGGCGCAACAACCCAGCAATCGATTCCTGCTTCCCCAACAGCCCTGCACAGTCCAAATCCTGTCGGGCCGGATTCATAGACGACTCGTTTGATTGGCTGGCCAAGTTCCAGCAATGCATGCACCAAATCATAAGGTTTTGCCGGGGCAACCCATGTCTCACAGGCTCCGTCTGCCCGCCTGACGGCAACAGAGTAGCTCAACTTGTGCACATCAATGCCAACGTGAATTTCGTCGCCATCAAACGCTTCCAGAAAGTTATGAACTCGTGATAATGAATACTTTGCCATGCTGTGCCTCCTGCTGGTTCCAAGTTTTAGATAAACTCAGATTACCTCAGATCAGGCCAGCATGGTATTTGGATCATGCGCACTGGGGCACCATGGCGAGATCTTCCTCCTGATTATGGAGGGTGGAGTAACACTCATCGTCGCTTTATCCGTTGGCGTGACAAGGGTGTGTGGGAAAAGTTGCTGGAAATTTTGATTGATGAACCTGACTATGAGTGGCTGATGATTGATGCCAGCCACTGCAACGTCTATCCGCATGCAGCAGGAGCAAGAGGCGGCAATCAAGACATGAGTCACACAAAAGGGGCTCAACACAAAACTACATCTGGCCGTGGATTCGCATGGTATGCCGCTCAGGGCTATTATTACACAAGGCACAGCAGCAGATTGCTCTCAGGCAGTTGCACTGATTGACGGCTTTTCTGCCCAGTACCTTTTGGCGGATCGCGGGTACGACACCAACGACATTATCGCACAGGCCAAACTGCGAGACATGGAGCCTGTCATCCCGCCGAAAAAGAATCGAAAAGAGCCTCGTAGTTACGATGAATATCTCTATAAAGCTAGACATTTAGTGGAAAATGCGTTCCTCCACTTGAAGCGCTGGCGCGGCATAGCAACTCGGTATGCAAAAAATACATCCTCATTTCTTGCTGCTGTTCACATCAGGTGTATTTCACTATGGGCCGCGATCTCGTGACTACACTACCTAGAAAGAATTCTACCAATTTTCGGCCGGGACGGAAATGATTTAATCAGTGTGTCCCTAGACTTTTCGCGCACTAGAAAATGGATTGCTTCGCCAATTTTATCCGAAAGGGAAAGCAACAAATTTTGAAGAGAAAGAACGACTGAGGTGGGCGGTTGATCTCATAAACAATTGTCCTAGAAAGAAATTTAATTACCGGATAACGTGGGAAGTCATTGAAGCACGAGGGCTTGACCGGGTGTTAAGTTTGGTTTGACAATCTACGCCAACAAAAAAAGGGACCCCGCCCGGGGAGGGCTGCCGCCGGGCATCTCAATTTTCCCCCTTTTCTTTCTCTTTCCATCTTCATGTTTAATGAAGGTAGAGAGGCAACTCTGTGCGACAACTTTTTTGGAGAAGTGCGTTCAATCAGGATGAGCCAAAAAAAGGTGGTCGTTCTTGCGGACAAGGGGTACACCTGCAAAAACAATAGTGGGCATTTTGAGAATCTCAAATTGGTAGACGGAAGAATGTCCCGCGGTCTTGTATGGAGGTAAAGAATGGAAGAACGCATAGAACGACTGGAAAGTCTGGTGGCCCTTCAGGACCGGACCATGGAAAAACTGAACGACAGTCTGGCAGAACAGCAACAGCAGATCATTGATCTGGAGAAGCTGGTGAGACGGTTGGCAGGGAAAAT
>JAFLJW010000439.1 GCA_022712815.1 Pseudodesulfovibrio sp.
TTTTTTTTGAGTTCCATGCAGAGTTTGAGCATACCGGCACCATGGCGGACGCTGTCGTCGAAATTTTTGACAAGCGGATGGGATTGATCTGTTGACTCGCCTGCGGGTGAAAATACGGCTTTGTTCACGCCTTTGATGACCCATTCTTCACGCGGTGTCTTGGTCGCAAAGATCACCTGATTGCCTTTGGTGCATCCTAGA
Organism: Pseudodesulfovibrio sp.; assembly: GCA_022712815.1. Taxonomy (GTDB): domain Bacteria; phylum Desulfobacterota; class Desulfovibrionia; order Desulfovibrionales; family Desulfovibrionaceae; genus Pseudodesulfovibrio. Next base: position 202 of record JAFLJW010000439.1, read on the forward strand.
TACTCAGCGATATGCCGGAATTGGGCCGGGAAATTATTATGTGTGATGAGTACGCGCATGGTTCATATCCACTAACAGGTTGTCGGAAAAATATCTGATTGCAGCGCGGGGCTGCGATCGTGATTGATACGCCAAATATTCTGTATGTCAACAGGGGTATGGAATCAGATACCCGCCATTTGAGAAGAGTGCAACAGGAAGCCATATATCATTTTGGATGATGTACAAAATCTGTTTTCGGCGAGTTGAATGAATTATGCGGGAGGCAGGTTTCGTCAGGCTGCAAATCCCTTTTTCAGCAGGCAGCGTGTGATGTAGGTCTGAAGCTCTTGACGGTCCAGAGGCTTGGCAAGAAATAGTGTGGCTCCAAGTTTGAGTAAATTGGAGATTTCGTTCATGCCGACGACCGCAGACATGATGATGATCGGTAAGTCCATGAACTGCTGGTCACCGCGCAAGGTCTGGATGAGTTGTTGACCGTCCATCTCAGGCATCATGATGTCTGTCATGAGCAGATCAAAATCATTGCAGGCGGTCAGGGCTTCGTAGGCATGTTTGCCATGGGGACTGACAAATGCGGTATGGCCCAATTCTTCAACTATTTTAACGGCAAGTTTTTGGGAAATCCTGTCGTCTTCGGCAATGAGTACCTTGGCCATGGTGTGCCTCCCTTATACACTGCGATGGTTGGTTGATCGCTTGAAAACATTGGCCAGGAATAGGCTTGCGCATATATCCTGTTACCTTTTTCATGTTATCAGGCTGGCGGGAAAAGTAAAGTATATCCTTTCGTAAAAAACGTTAGATCAACTATAACTTTGTACGTGATTGAAAACTATGCACCCCGCCTGTCTTCAGAGAGGCAGGGTGCATTTTTGGGAAATTACATTTTTTCGATACGCATGGAATCACCGAATTCACAAGTGACCTTATAGGTATTGCCACCGGTTTCCACGATATGCTCATTGCCTGGGAACAATGTACACGCGGCTCCAAAGTCATCGTTGATCATGATGTCTTTGGCTTCACCATTGGATTCAAACCTGATCGTGGTTTCATCAGCCAGGGTGACGATCTCACCGTGACGAACATCCACCGGAAGGTCAGCTTCGGAAAATGTTGACATATTACTCCTCCTGCACGTGTTGATGAAAAGGAATCCTCCACCCTTTATCCCATACACCTTTGGGCAAGAAATGGATAGTGTAATCGGCAGCGAGTCCACCTGAATGGGCTGGTTATCATTGCATAAGTGATGTATGGGTCATTGCAGGAGATTTATAGGTGAACTCGACGATTCTCGTTGCAGAAAGCGACGTCTTCATACGCAAGCTGATCAAGGACATCCTCGTTGCCAAGGGATATCTGGTGGAAACCGCTGGCAGTCTGGCCATTGCTTCGTCTTTTATGGCCCGGCAGGAACCTGATCTCATCTTTGCTTCCCTTGAGCTTGATGACGGCAGCGGTAGTGATCTGCTGTGTGAAGCCGAGAGCCATGGCTTCGAGGTTCCTCTGATCCTGATCATTGACGCAGCCATGGAAAATCCGGCCAATACGGCTATCCGTCTGGGTGCCATGACCTACCTGAGCAAGCCGGTGGACCGCGCCCGTCTTGAAATGGTGGCCCATCAGGGGCTTGTTCTCAAGGGACGCATTGTTCAGGAGACGCACTGGGTTCGTGAATTGTCTCTTTCTCAAAATTTTTTGGACGCGTTGCTTGATGCCGGAGGAGAATCCATCTTTCTCCTTGATGCAGCCGGTGTGGTGCTTGATGCCAGCAGCTACGGTGCCGGGTTATTCCAGGATTCTCCAGAACCCCTTGCAGGCAAAGAGTATATTACTCTTTTGTCGAGTCAGTCTGCTGGGCTTCAGAAAGATGCCATTGCCAGAGTTCGTTCTTCCCGGCAGTCGGTTCGTCTTGAGGAGCATTGGGGCGGCGTGAAAATCCTGCACGCGCGGGCCATATTCAGGATCACACAGATCGGACAAGGGCGTCCGAACGCCAGAAATTCCCATTTGCCAGAGCCGGAGAAGCACATTGTCGTTGCGGGCACGCTTGCGCGCGAACTCCTCCATCGGGCCGTTGTAGGGCATGTCTGTGGCGCGCGCCCAGGCATGGCGCATATGAACCACGAGAGGAACGCTTTTTGGGTGCGCGGAAACCGGATCGCTTTGCTGGAGCGTTTCGCCCTCCGCAAGACAACGCCCTTCAGTTGGTATGACCCTGACGCGCAGATTGTTCTTGAACACATCAACCAGCGCATAGCTGAATTTGCCGGTGTCATTACGGCCATACTCCGCCGCCGGACCGATTTCATAGAGTTCGGAATAATCCTGACGGGTGAAACTCGTCGGTGGCAGGCAGTAGAGTTTTGTCTTGCCAACCCGGTTGTAAAAGAACTGATGCACGTGCCCTGAGAACACCGCTTCAATTTCATATTTACGCACCAGATCAAGCAGCCATGCGCGGCCCGGGCGGTCATAATTATC
>JAFLJW010000366.1 GCA_022712815.1 Pseudodesulfovibrio sp.
CGCCAGCAGCTTGGAAAGGGCTTTCATATCCATGGCAGGAGCCTAGCGCAGGCGCAGATGCGGTTCAACTTCTTTCCGCTTCTATTAATTATCAATGACCTTAATTTCCCGCCACGGTCCCTTGCGGAATCGGTACATGACCGTCGAAGCCAAAAAGAGGACATACAACAAAAGACAGGCCCATGGACCATGCAAACCCATCACGCCCAGATAATTAAGCCCCAGAATAGGCAGGACTATGCAAAACAAAGAAGCCACGCTTATGGTGATCATAATGAAACGCGTATCCCCCGCGCCTTTCAACCCACCTATGTAGATAATGGCCACCGCATCTATAAGCGTGAATGCAGCCACGTACCGCAGGAGAATGACGCCCATATCCACGACAGGCCCGAAGCTGTTCATGACATCGCCACGAGTGCGGAAAAGTTCAAAGAACGTCTCCGGGAACAGGAGAAAGACAACTGCCATGCACCCCATGTAGACAAAGGCGATATGAAGAACGCTCTTGGTTGCATACGCCGCCAGATCAGGCCGCTTGCTGCCCATGGCCTGACCGACCATGATGCTGACGGCAACGTGCATTCCGATCATCGGAAGAAAAGCCAGAGTATAAATGGAGATAGCAATATTCGTGGCCGCGAGTTCGACCGACCCTATCCGTCCAATCATGAAGACAAAGAAAGACATGGCAAACATGTCCACAAAAAACTGAAGACCACCTGGAAGGCCGAACTTCATGAAACTCTTGAACAGTTTGGCGTCGAACCTTCGTTCGGAGCGCACCTTGTATTGTTGCTCGTTTTTCCCTGTAAAGACCATGAACCCATAGCAGACCATCGGCAATGAATAGCCGATGACAGTGGCAATGCCCGCTCCCACAATACCGAGTTCGGGAAAAGGACCAATCCCGTTGATCAGGCAATAATCCAATGGAATGTTGATGATCGCAGCCGCCAGACTGACGACCATCACCGGCTTGGTCAATCCTCGACCTGAGAAAAAACACGACAGGCAAATGCCCACCAGAAACGGGCCGCCTCCAAGGGTCAGTATACGAAAATATACAACTTCAAGTTCCTGTATTTCTTTAGGATGAGCACCAAGAACAAAGAGCGGTTCCGCAATGAACCACAAGGAGGCAAGGAAAAGCCCGGCAGGCAGGCAGAACCACAACCCTTGCCACAGGGCCGAACCAACCCGATCATGCATGGTCGAGCCTGTGTATTGCGCGATAAACACCCCTATATATTCAACAACACCCAAAAAAAACGACAGGAAAAGAAACGCGGCAATACTGGCAGGAAGAGAGGCACCAAGGGCCTCGACAGAGTATTTCCCCAAAAAAATCCGATCAGTAAAGGTCATGACTGTGGAAGACAGCATACTGATGACCAAAGGCATCCCTATGACCAGCGACTCTCTATAGCCTCCTTCTGCATCCCACCTTTTTATCAATATATTTTTCATTTTTACCAAGTATATTTCTCGTTAAATAGTAATTCGTGTTTCTTGTTCCGGCCTTCTTGAAAGTGCTGTAGCCAGCGAATAATTATGTATCTCTCTAAAATCAATCAAGATCACCGAAACCGACCAGATCAGCCCCAAGCTCTGCAAAGACATCCAGCCACGCAGGGCTGGACAAGCTCTCGAACTCGGCCCGCCATGTGGCCGAAATATTTGTCGGCCCGTACACGCTGGGAATAGGCGGGTCTCCGGCACTCATCAAACCGGGCCGACAGCAAATTTCCACAATGTTCACTGTATCAAGCTTCTCTTTCGCCCTCTTCATGGACGCAAGGAACGATTCCGGTTGCAACGCGCCCCCCTGATCGGCAATGCCCCAGATAAGATCGGGCCAGGAAACTTCCTCGGTATCACGCGAGAACAACCCGCACACCTTCAGGAATTTCGTTTGCAGACCGCCGATATCCAGCCGGGTCAGCTCCGAACACTCTTCAGGCTTGCGAATCCAGCGAATATTGTAGCGTGTCGCCAAATCTCCCGCCATGCGGGTCAGGGTCGGCCACGCATGGACATGCCCCTCGCTGGTCAGGTGCGTCGGCCTGACCCCAAGGTCCAGCACTCGCTCAATCTGTGCGGCCCATTCCTTTTCTACATGACCGTGATCGAGCTTCCCCATGACATATCTCTTGAAAAGCTGGGCCGGGCTTCCCAAAAACATGCCGTTTTCATCCACAAGCGTCTTTCGATCCTGCCAATGCCCCACAGGCCTGCCGCGAAGGACATCAAGATGCACTCCCAGACCAACGCAATCCAACTTGGCTGCGCCCTCCACATATGGCCCGTTGGCGACCAAAGAGGTCGATGTGACCACCCCTTTCTGCGACAGGGATTCAACGCCCCTCGCAACTCCGGGATGCACTCCGGCATCATCAACATTCACAATTATTTTCATGGGCAGACACTATCTATTGTCTGGCGGCCCGTAAAGAAATCGTTTGTATAATAATAACCGTTTTTCACACTGAATTGGCGCTTGAACTTAGAGAAATAGCATGCTATCTAACTCTCACACTTTACTGTTTTACAAGGATAAACTAGTGCCTGACACTGCCGATACCCTCTTTTTCTTTCAGCTTTCCAAGCTCCAGAGGGATTACTCCAAGTCACTGACCATGCGGCTTGAAACCTATGATGTTCGCCCTGGTTATCTCGCCATTCTCCATCGCCTGTGGAAAAAGGATAACATCACTCAAAAGGAACTTAACACCCTCATTGAAATCGAGCAGGCAACGCTCTCCAACACCCTGTCCCGAATGGAAAGAGATGGCCTCGTTGAGCGAAAACCCAACCAGCAGGACCGCAGGCGAATTCACATCACTCTCTCAAACAAAGCCCGATCAATACAAAAGGCTGTCAATTCCGCCGTCGAAGACCTGCAAACCATCGTGAACGCCGGACTGACAATCAACGACAGACGGTATTTCAATCGAATCCTCAAACAGATGACAGAACAGTTGGAAAACGATCTGAGCGACCCTTGCCTGATGCTCTTTGACGAAATCGCCGACTGATATTGAAAGATTGCAAAGAAGGTCCTTACTCGCTAGAAAGGGCCACCGACAGCAGGAGAACTCATGAACAAATACGTTGAAATCACCGTCTGTGGCGATACCATCAAAAAACATCGCCGCGATATCAAGAAAGACACCATCATATGCTCGCATATCCCGGATGAAGCATGCCGCATTTTTGAATCCAGTGCCGGGCAGGCCATCCTTGCCAGGCAGCTCAAGGACGCTGGTCATGACGTGAGCATTTCCAACTACTGCCTGCAAAATATCCCGCACATTGACGAGCATCAAGCTGATCTCAATCAGGAAATCGCGCTGCCTGATGAGCTTTTTGATGTCGTCATTTGCAGAGAAGTCATTGAACACGTCGAATCCGTGCCTCACACCCTTCGCCAGTTCAACAGAATATTAAGGCCCGGCGGGACCTTGATTCTGACCTTCCCGAACAGGCTTCAGTTTAGGTCCCGGTTCTACCACCTGCTGACCGGTTTTTATCGGGGCATGAAGTCTCCCATCAACCTGGATGTCCCGTTTGGCGAGGCCCATATCAACCTCATCGGATACCCTGAAATGGATTATTTTCTCAGGAAAACCGGTTTTGAAGTCGAGGCGGTCGAGTCATCCTATTTCCAGAAAAGCGATTACCTTTTCCTACTTTTCAAGCCTCTGATTGCACTTGCAACCTACTATTATCTCTTGAAATACAAAAAAAAGGCTCAGGAACACGAAAAGATCAGACCTGAGGATATCTCCTACAACAAACTGATTGCCAAGCATCTGCTCAGTACGGATTTATTCATAGGCAAAGATGTTATCATCACCGCCAAAAAGTCCTTATAAGTGGGAGGGATGTGCCGGAAATATTTTTGAGGATTCGTTCAAGTTGTGCTGTTTTACCATGCTTTTTCTTGCTTCCCCTGTAGATGGGGTCCTTATTTTTCTTCATTAACTTTGAAAGATAGGAGACAGGGAAGAGAAGAAAGGAAGAGGGGAAAAAGTCAAAGAAAGAAGATGCCTAAAGGCAGCCCTCCCCTGGCGGGGTTCATTTTTTGGCTGAGCCGCCCCAACAAACGAACCAAAAAAACTCGGCTTTCCAGACTTGGCCGCAGGGTGCTTTGGCCAAGAATCCGATCCAAGAGGAATCGCTCCCAGCCATGAAAAGTATAGGCGCTCCCTTTCTATATGGGAAGGATTGTTAATAATATTCTTTCGGATTCCGCAAATAAAAGCCGCTTTTTTCTCTTGGTCGGCTTCTAATCCAAAATACCCTTAATCGCTATTGCAACTCATAGAAGTCCAGTCGAAAAAAAAGACAAGTGCAAACGATGTCGGGGGAGCCTTTCAGGTCAACTCTCTCCACATCGTTTTTTGCTCTCCCTTCAACGACCCGCAATAGGCGGGAGCAGCTTAGAAGCAGTTCACCGTTTTGCGGTCAAGCGAAACCGGACAAGGCGGGAGTCTTCGACCGGATTGGCCTTTTCGTTAGCAGAGCGATGTTACAGCTTCTTGCTGCGGGAGCCTCGATCACACCGCAAAAAAAAACGTCTTTTGGTTA
>JAFLJW010000381.1 GCA_022712815.1 Pseudodesulfovibrio sp.
CTGCGGCGTTGGAGCCATCGGCATCTTTCTGGCCGACAAGGTCAAGCGCGTCATCGGTTACGAGGTCAACGAAGAGGCCATAAGCAAGGCGTGGAGCAGCGCAAAGCTCAACGGCCTGACCAATTGCGAGTTTGTTGCCGAGACCTTGGAGAAAGGCGTGAAAGGACTGAAATCGTTGCCCAAGCCGGATGTTATAATCGTTGACCCGCCGAGGTCCGGCATTCACGAGGACACAGCCGAGGCCATTCTCAAGCTCGCTCCGGCCAAAATCATCGCCGTGTCCTGCGATCCCGCGACCCTGGCCCGTGACGTGAAGCGGCTCGCTCCCAGATACGTGCTCAAACGCGCCCGCGCCGTGGACATGTTCCCGCATACCCACCACATCGAAACCGTGGCTTTGCTGGTGCGGGTAGATTAGGGGAATATAATTTGAAACCGCCTTTGGCGGGATTGACGGGTGATTTCGCCTCCGGCGGCCAAAGGGCAAGCCCTTTGGAATCCCAAACGGGTTTTATTCGTGTGGGCCTCATTGCTTTGCCAATACCGGCAAAAAAATGTCGTTCTCAAGGTTGTTAAATTTAAAACCGGGCTGCCCGGAAATTATTTTACTATATAAACCTCCTGGCGAAGCCAATACGGGATTCTTAAGGCCCTCGGCCTTAAGCCCGCCGGGAGGCGAAATCACCTGACAATTCCGCCAAAGGCGGCTTCCTGTTTTTCCCAATAATTTTAACCAATAACAATTTTACAAGTTAGATACGTTTGCTCTGAGCTTGAAAGACTCTCGTTGCTTTTACCATCTGTTTTCGGCAATATTCGGCATTGAATTGAACTAACCGGAGCCGCCAATGTCCGTCATCATTAGAAAAAGTCTGCTTGAACTCATATTTTCCGGTTCGTTCATGAAACGCTGGAATGACAAACTGCGCCCCATGGAGCTGATCGAAGTGGACAAGCAGGGACACAAGATGATCGTGGCCTGGCTGCTCTTCCTGCTCAATTCACGGGACATGGACAAGGACAGCAAGCGTGAGCTTGGCGAGTCCATCATCGAGGGCGGCCTGTTCGACTATCTCTACCGGCTGGTCATTACGGACATCAAGCCGCCGGTTTTCTATCGCATCAAGGAAAATCCCGATGATTATCGCACCCTGACCAACTGGGTGCTCACCAAACTCAGGCCGCGCATCATGCCGTTGGGCGAGGATTTCATGAACCGCATGAGCGAATATCTCATGCAGCCCGATGACAAAGGTTTGGACCGGCGAATTCTCCACGCCGCCCATCTCTACGCCAGCTATTCCGAGTTCAAACTGCTCAAGTCCATCAATACCATGGACCACGAGCTGGTCGAGATCGAAAATAGTTTCATTGATCGCCTCAACTCCATGCGCGACCTTGTGGGCGTGGCCGAGTTGCTTGACGAGGACTCCAGCGTGCTCGGCAGATTCGCCCGGATGTGTGGCCGCCTCAGGTTCCAGAAACGTTGGTCACAGACCCCGCGCATACCAGAGACTTCGGTGCTGGGACACATGTTCATCGTGGCCGCCTATTCCTGGTTTTTCAGCATGGAAGTGGGGGCCTGCCGCGCTCGTAGCCAGAACAATTTCTTCTGCGGACTATTCCACGATCTGCCCGAACTCCTGACCCGCGACATCATCTCGCCAGTCAAGCAGGCTTCCCCGGAAATAGGCGATCTCATCCACGAATACGAGAACCGCGAACTCGACCGCGTGGTCCTGGGGCCGCTCAAGGAAGGCGGCTACGCCGAGATTGCTTCCCGGCTCGAATATCTTCTCGGCCTTGAGATAGGCAGTGAATTCAAGGCGACCGTCAACAAGGATGGCGTTATCCTCGAAGCCTCCGACGAACAACTGGCCGGAGAATACAATCAGGATACCCTCGACCCCAAGAACGGCCCGCTCCTCAAAGTCTGTGATTCCCTGGCCGCCTACATTGAAGCACACACCGCCCTCAAAAACGGCATATCATCCGATCAGCTCCATCATGCCCTCTACCGCATCCGCCAACGCTACGACGAAACCCCAACCATCGCCGGAGTCCAGGTCAGCGCATTGCTCGCAGATTTTGATTAGATGATGCCTCCGGCGGCTGGGGAAAAGTTTTCCTCTCTCCTTCCCCAGACCCCATCCCCTCTCCTTTCCAAACTTTTTGTGGGCGCATTCGTGCGGGTGGGGGATAACGGTATGTCTGGCTGTCGAAAGAAACATGATTCGGGGAATTAGGGAGGTGTCCCTCCCCTAGAATCTGATAGGATTGCAATCGGATTCGGGCAGTTATCAGTTCCTTCTTTGCCAGCACTTATTCCATCAGCCAGCCAGATCGAAGCTTGTCATCAATCTGCGTACTTTTTTTAAGTATGGATCAGGGATCTTGTATCGAGGTCCGCGCTTTTCGTTTTATTTCTCTTCGCCCCACGCCTTGGCGCTACGAGCGACCTTCTTGCGCACGTTCTTCCAGTCGGTGTCGTAGTTGAACATGGACTCGGGCAAGGCGGCCAGCATTTTTTCGTAGAGGCTTAAGGGGACCGTGAAGGTCAGCTCATCTGTTTTCATGAATTTTCTGGCCGAGGGGTCGAAGCCGCCGATGACGGCTTTTTCCACCCCCTGTTTCTTGTAGTAGAGGGGCCAGCCGAGCAGATTAGTACAGCTGGCACCGAAGGGAGAGACCACGCATTCCATGTCGCCTGTGGTGAAAACCGTCTGGACAAAAAGACCGGTCAATACCTCGGGCCGGGCGAAGAAGATGACGAATTCCGGCTCATCGCCGTCGGAGAACTGGGATAACGGCTTGAAGATGCAGTACTTGGCCGGGGCCTCGCGGGGATTCACCTTGAGCATGAACTCGCGCATGGCATCGGGGTTGGGCATGTACCGTTCGCCGTGCAGGGGGGTGCCGTCGAACCCCGTGGACACCCAATGCTCAATGAACCTAAGATGGGGCTTCATCATCGAACAGTAGTATACTCCCCCAGGGCATCCGTATTCTTCCGTGGAGATGAAGGCCGCACCGTGCTTTTTCCTGGCCAGCCAGATGTTGCCCATGACGCAGGAGAACGACTTCATCATCTCCTGCATGTCCAACTTCCCCCGATCCTCCAACTCACGCGAGATGGGGGTTCCCTTTTTCGAGCCGTATGCGTTATCCGGCTTGGTGTCGGCGTAGTAAACCCCGAAAGGTTCTTCGCTCAGGCCGAGATGGTCCATGAAGGTGGTGGTATCCTTGAGCATGGGTTGCATAGTCATGTCCGTCTCCTTTGGTTGATCGCCCGAAATCAGCAGCATCCGGGCGTGTTGCTTTTGATCGTGCCTTTTTATACTATGATCGCAAATAAAATAAACAGACTAAAAGGAAAACTCTTTTCCACGGGAAGGTATAATGATTCAGAAATTTCTCAATGACATTCCGTTGCTGGTGGAAGTGGCGAGGCAGAAAAGTTTTACCAAGGCAGCAGAAATACTGGGTATAGGTGTATCGACCCTGTCAAGGCGTATCAAGCTGTTGGAAGAGCGGATGGGGGTGCTTTTCTTTTACCGGGATACCCGCAACGTCGAGCCTACTGACAACGGTGCGTACCTGTTGGACCGGTGCGAGTTTATCCTTGAGGAAGTGCAGAAGGCCTACGACTCCGTGGTCATGAACATGCAGAAGCCTGCGGGGCTGATCCGCATCTGCATGTTCCAGGACCTGTACGACAAACGTTTCAAGGAAATGTTGATGGACTTTGCTTCAAAATGGCCTGACATTCGGATGGACCTGACCTTCGTGGAGCATCCTGTGGACATGCGTACAGACCCCTATGACGTGGCTTTTCTCATCGGGCCGTCCATCGCCCTTTCTCTGGTGGCCAGGAAACTGCTGACCGTCACGCCCTTTCTCTACGCTTCGCCTCGATTGTTCGAGCACTATCCCGTACCCGTGGAGCCCAGCGACCTGCACCGGGTACCGTGCATCGTGCTCCAGCGTTTCGGACGGCGCTGGCCCATGCATAAAAGCGACCGGCAGGTGACCGTCGAGGTGGAGCCCAAGTACAGCTTCAGTTCCGTGGAGATGTGCCGTGATTTCGTCTTGGCCGGGCATGGCGTGGCCCTGCTCCGGGGAGTACAGGTCGAGTCGGACGAGAGGGAGGGGCGCCTGGTGCGCGTTCTTCCAGAGTGGAGCGGCGGCTTCGAACACGACGTGAATCTAGTGACGGGCTCCTGCCAGCTTCCTCGGAGGGTCCGATTGTTCGTGGATCACGTTCTGTCCCATGTGTCTCAGTGATCCCCATGCCGGGACACCGCTTTTGGCACGAGCTCTATCTTTCTTGAGCGGGTTCTCGATGTCAGTCGGCAGGGTGTTGCAAATCCGCCACGACTGAGGAACAGTTTTCCGTTTACGTCGAACATATTTCCCGCATGACCTTTGCCAGGTTTTGGCCGAAATGCCGTTTGAATTCACGGCTGAACTGAGACAAGAAAATTAGGGGGACACCTCCTTAATCCCAGTAAACACTTCTTGAAAAAAACCGGCACAAGGCGTATACGGAATCTTGATTGATAGCACGATGTTGGAATGTGGCAGAAATTCAATATATTGCATCGTTGTTGGCTGAAACTGAATAAAAACGGGATCCGTATGCATATATCTGAAGGAGTGTTGTCCGGGCCGGTTCTTTTGGGTGGAGGGTGTCTTGCCGTGGTGGGGACGAGCATCGGGCTTAAAAAAATAGATTATGACCAGATAATGACGGTTGCCATTTTGTCTGCCGCATTTTTCATCGCCTCTCTCATTCATGTTCCCATCGGGCCTTCCAACGTGCATCTCATCCTGGGCGGATTGCTCGGCGTGGTGCTCGGCTGGGCCGCTTTTCCGTCCATTTTGGTGGCATTGCTACTGCAAGCGGTCCTGTTCCAGTTCGGAGGACTGACCGTGCTGGGGCTGAATACATTTAATATGGCGGCCCCGGCAGTGCTTTGTTTTTACCTATTCCGACCCATCCTCGCCAAGGGCAGCGGCAGCAAGTTTTCTGCCGCCTTCGCTTGTGGTTTTTTTGCCATGTTGTTCAGCACCATCCTGACCGCCGGATCTTTGGCCCTGTCGGGCGAGGCCTTTAAAAACGCGGCCTGGGTCCTCTTCTATTCCCACTTGCCGCTTATGGTTATCGAAGGCGTAATAACCGGTTTTGCTTATACATTTCTTGCCAAGGTCAAGCCCGAAGCCTTGGCCGTCTAACTCGTTGGAGAACTCATGACCCGTCTGCTTATAGCCGTCTGTATCGCCATGGCACTGACCCTTTGTCTGACTGCTGTTTCGTCGGCGCATAAAGTAAACATATTCGCTTATGTGGATGGAGATTCCGTGGTGACCGACAGTGGGTACAGCCGTAGCAAACGGGTCCATGGCGGAGCCGTGGAAGTGTACGATGCCGCGTCCGGCACAATGCTTCTTTCCGGGATCACGAATGAAAATGGCCGGTTCGATTTCAAGATTCCCGCCGAAGCACGGGCAGGTAAAATGGACTTGCGGCTGCTGCTCAAGGCCGGGACCGGGCATCAGGCCGAGTGGACCGTGAAGTATGATGAATACGGCGCGGCCAAGGGACCGTTCGCACCTGCCGCACCGGACCATGGACATATGGCGGTGGCTGCGTCCGATGCTGGAAAACAGGCAAGCGGCGCAGTCGTAAGCACTTCGGAGGTCGAAGCCATTGTACGGCGCGAGTTGGAGCCGGTGAAGCGCATGCTCGCAAGCCTGAGTCAGAAGGGACCGGGAGTGACCGAGATTATCGGCGGCATCGGTTATATTCTCGGCCTGTTCGGCATCATGGCCTACATGAAAAGCCGGAAGAAAAAAGAATAATTATTGAAGATTTCAAGTTTCCTACTAAAAAAGTCGTAATTTATTTGTCGCGGCTTTTTTTTTGTGCTAATTCCCCTACAAAACGAATCCATTTATGAAGTGTTGGTTTTATTCAACGGTATTACTCCAAGGAATTCAAATGAGACTCACGACACGAAGCCGATACGGAACGCGAATGCTCCTCGATATTGCTCAGCATTGCGAATCCGGGCCTGTACGAATTCAGGACATTGCGGATCGGCAGGGTGTATCTGCCAAGTATCTGGAAAAACTCATCCGCAAACTCAAGGATGTGGGGTTTATCAAGAGCAAACGAGGGCCAAAGGGCGGTCATTCGCTGGCTCTTCCGGCCTCTGATATCCTCATCGGAGAAGTCGTTCACGCTCTGGAAGGCGATGGTTCGCTGGTGGAGTGCCGGGTCGGCAAGGAAGATTGCGAACGGCTTGATGTCTGTCTGACCCGCCGGATCTGGACCGAGGCTGCGGATGCCATGTACGCGCACCTCAACAGCATCACCCTGACCGATTTGCTGGCCGATGCCGAGAAGTGCAGTAACCCTGAAGCCACTCCCATGCTCATGGATTAAGATTGATCTTCATATTTCAGGAGGTCCATATGTATGTGGTTTACCTGATTTCTCTTGCCT
>JAFLJW010000306.1 GCA_022712815.1 Pseudodesulfovibrio sp.
AATCACCCGCCAGAATAAGGCCCACGCCGAGCACTCCCCATAATCCACCGATAAGTGTCCACAGTCGCGCAGTGCGCTTCTCGTCCATGGACTGCATGGCATCGCCTGTGAGGATGGCAAGGGGCGGAAACATGGGCAGAATGTAGATGAGCACCTTGCCACTCAGGCTCGACAGGAAAACAAAAGAGGCAATGAACATTATCCACAGGAAGGTCCGCGGTCCGGCCTCTCGCCTGCTTGCCCAACGTTCACCCCAGTATTTGAGGGAAAGAATGTTTTTGATTGGCGTGACTGCAAGGAACAACGTCCACGGCAGCCAGGCCAGCGGAAAGGCTATGAGGTAGTAGTAAAACGGCTCTCGGTGATGGAATGTATGGGTGGCCCGCTCAATGATATGCCTGCCGAGCACGGTATCCATGAAAAAAGAAGACCCTTCGGTTGCCACAACACCTGCGATCCAGGCGGCCAGTATGGCGACCATGACCACAAAACCAAGGCCCATCTGACGAGTGAAGAATTTCTTGAATTCACCTTTCCACGCCAGATACACGCCGGATGTAAGCAGCGGGAAAATGAATCCCAATGGCCCTTTGACCAATGTGGCGATTGCGGCCAGCAAAAAGGCGATGAGCGGCCAGTATTTCTGGGTCTTTCCGTTGAACGCCCTGAACAGGCAGGCGTGGCTCAGGACGATGAGTGCGGCAAACATCAAATCCATGCGCGAGTAATGGAACAGTGCTGCCAAAAAGAAAGTCGAAAGCAGGATCAGGACGGAAGCGAGGCTGACGGTCCTGTCAAAACCAAGTGTCCGGGCCAAAAGATAGGCCGCGCCGAGCAGGAACAGGCCGGACAGGGCCGCGCCCAGAAAAAACACCGTGGGCATATCCGCCGGTGTAATGGTGTCGATGAGCCATAAAAACCAGAAATAGACAGGTGGTTTGTCAGGGTAAGGCAAGCCGTTGAGCGAGAGGACTATCCATTTCCCGTTTTCAACAAGATTCTGGTAGGCATTGGCGTACCGGACCTCGTCCGAAAACCACAGGGCGCGGTTGTTTAGGCTGAACCAGGTCTGGGAGAACACGGCGAAAGCCATGGTTAGCCATGGATGATTTTCCAGTTTGTTCCATATATTAGAGACAATTTTTGTCATGTCAGACCTTTTTTAAAAAGAGCGAGGAACCCGCGATGACGGTGGTGGCGAAACCGCCGAAAACACCGAGCATCCAGCCGAAAAAGACATCGCTCGGATGATGCCAGCCCAGATAAATTCTGGAGAAACCCACCACGCCTATGCCCAGCCCAAAAACGATTGTCAGCCACGGCAATTTGTAGCGCAAGACGAGCGGGAACGACCAGCCGATGATCTCCGTGGTATGTCCCGATGGCAGAGAATGGTTTGCTCCCCGGCTTGTCAGTGGATCAAACCACTGCCCCTGACCGGGGCGCGGACGGCCAATGGTCGCTTTCAGGAAATGGACGGCCAGTCCTGCGATCAGGGCCTGGACAACCAGCAGGATGAACACGAAGCGCATTTTCTCCCGATTACCGGATTTGTATGCTCGCAGAAGCATCACCCCGAAAAATACGTAGAAAACGGGATTGCTCCAATCGGTAACGAACTGCATGAACGCTTTCAGATAGGGGTGGGCTGCCCGGTGGTCCTTGAAATAGACAGCGACGTCGACTTCAGAGGTAAAACTGAACCAGATAATGACAAGGATTGCCAAGAGCGGTGCGGAAAAGACCGCCCAATGTATCAGCGAAGAACTGCGCATGCGGGTCTAATAGAATATACAGAGGGATGGAGCAAGTCAGAAGAAAGGTACAGGCTATTCTTCCGTGGCGGAATCGCCGTTGCTGTCTGATTTTTTCTCGTGGGTATATTTGGCCCAGACCTCGTCGCTGGCCCCGAGTTCGGTAAGAATCTCGGTCAGGGGTTTTCCTTCCTGTTTCCAGTATTTGTAGGTGTGGTCCGCGCACTCGAAGGGGATTATCAATGTGCCGTCTTCGGCAAAGTAGGGTTTGTTCTCTTCCATAGCCGCGGACTATTCCACGGATCTGCGAGAAACTCAAGAAATGGAATCAGGGACACCCTACGAGCTTTTTACTGCACATTTAAGGCATTTTCATTAGCAAGGTGTCCTTGAAATCCCTCCGGGGCAGGGGCTGTCTTTACAAGCCGCTACGCTGCGGCTTCTTTCTTGCGAATATCACAGACCAGACGGTCAATTTCACGAACTTTCTTCAGGATTTTCTTTGAGATACGTTTGAATTCAGGAAAATCCTTGCTGTCATGTTCGCACTTTGCCCGGGTCAGTCCGGCCAGATCAATGGCTTCGTTGAACAGGTAGGGCATGTAGAGCGGGTCCTGTTTCATGAACAGTTCGATGCGTTCCAAAGTTTTGTGAATTTCAATCTGGTTGTCGCCAAGTTTTTTGAAGAGCTTTCCGAGGTGCTTTTCCGCATTGCGCATGGAGGTCGTCCACATGGGGCTGCGAGGTTCCAGATTCAGGGGCGGAGTATTGCCGCGACAGGCCATGAGATCGGTCATGAAACGGTCCACGCTGCCCGGGGCCGAGGCCAGAATTCCCTCAAAGCGGGCCTGTTTGATGTCCACAACCTTGGTGCCAGTGATGGGGACACCGCCGCCGTAAAGATTGTAGACCGGGAAAGATGCTTCCTTCAAATCGTCTTCAAGTTCGCGTTTGGCGGTAATATACTGGACCGTGGTGATAATGTCCTCGCCGTCCATGTTTTTTGTCGTCTGATGAAAGCTTCTGTGGTGCATATTGTCCGTGGCGCTATGATGACCGCCTGCATGGGATTTGTTGTTCAGCCATGCGTAATCCTGACCTGCCAGGAGCAGATGATTCACGCCGCACCAGCGCAGGAAGCGGGAGAGCGTCACTGAAACATTACCGCCCGCGTCAATGACCAGATCGCGGTCCTTGAGAACATAGGTGCCGACACCACCAACGGTCCACAGGGGGAGCGTCGGGCCGGGATATCGCTTGATCACTTCGGGATTGAGCTTGGTCGAATAGATGAGCGGGACATTCCTGACAAAATCGGGATCGAGCTTTTCAAAGACCTTGAGCATGGACGAGTCGTAGTCGATGGCCGCGCACAAGTGGGGCTTGATGCCGAGTTTCTGCAACACGGGAACGGTCTGGAGCGCGCAGGTGTAAAGCACATGGCCGGGGTTCTCCCTGAGCTGCGGAGCCATCTCTTCCAGACTTGGACCTGCGCCGAGAA
>JAFLJW010000061.1 GCA_022712815.1 Pseudodesulfovibrio sp.
GTATCTCGTCACTCCCGGTGCCATGGTCGAAGAGGCGGGAGATGAGCCGCTCATGCTCGCCAAGATGCACCGGAAAGCACATGTGGTGGTGGACCCGAACCGCATACGCGGCGGCAAGTGGGCCATGAACAGGTTCAAGCCGAAGCTGGTGGTTCTGGACGATGGGTTTCAGCACATGGCAATCAGGAGGCACCTGAATCTGGTGCTGCTCAGACCCGGTGATCTCGGTGCAGAGTGGAATAAGGTCATTCCAGCCGGTTCCTGGCGTGAGCCGGTGAACGCCCTCAAGCGGGCCGATGCCTTCATGATCAAGGTCAGTCCAAATAATTTCGAGAAGATGGGACCGTACATTTCCGAGCGGCTGGGCTGTTTTCGCAAGCCTGTCTTCAGTTTTCAGATCATGCCCACCGGCATCCGTCAGGTCTTGCACGGTCAGGGTCAGCGCGATTTTGACGGCGGTAAATATTTGCTGGTCACCGGAGTGGGCGACCCTGCTCAGGTCCGGCGCACGGCCACGGCATATTTCGGCTATGGGCCGTTCAAGCACATGAAGTTCAAGGATCATCACACCTACACCAAGCATGATGTTCTGGAGATGCAGACCGTGGCCCACAGGCTCGGCTGTGAAGCCATCCTGTGTACGCCCAAAGACGCGGTCAAGCTCGGCCCCATGTGTTCCGACGAGTTCTGGCAGTTTGATCTTCGTCTTGAATTTGGCCCGTCCTCTCTTGGGTCCGGCACTTCTTTTGATGTCTGGTGGAATCGTCGGTATGATGATTTCAGTCTCGGAAACACCGACAACAAGACTGTCCGCATGGACCCGCAATCGACCATGCCAGATGGTCAGGAAATCGAAAATGACTAAACAAAAGCGTAAGCAACCCCGGTCGTCAACGCCTCCTCTTTCCGTGCCCGGTCTTCTCTCTCTTTTCAAGGACGTGGGGAAACCCCTGTCGAGGGCCGAGGTCATTCGGTATCTCAAGCTCAAGAAAAAAGACAAGCACAGAGTCAAGGACATGCTCCACGAGCTGGTGGTCAAGGGCAAGCTGATCCGTATCCGCCGTGGCTACGGGCTGGCCGAGTCCATGCGGTGCATTACCGGCCATCTGCAAATTCAGCGGGCCGGTTTCGGGTTCGTCATCCCCGAGGATTCGCGGCGCAAGGATATCTTCATCAACCAGCGGGATATCGGCGAGGCATGGCACGGTGACAAGGTCGTTGCCGCCATCATCGGCGAGGGCAAGGGCGGCAGGAACCACGAAGGGCGCATTGTCCGTATTCTGGAGCGTGGCCGCAAAACCCTGCCAGTCAAGATTTACAAGAAAATGGTCGGCGGTGACTGGCTTTGTCGGCCCACTGACCCGCGTCTTGGTTTTGGCATCATCGCCAAGTTGAAGGATAAATCCGTCAAGCTGACCCGCGGCGACATCGCCCTGTGCGTGCCGGGAAACAAGATCGACCCGACCATGTGGGAAGGGGAGATAACCTCCTTGCTCGGCCCGGAATCGGACATCGCCGTGCAGGAGGCTTTGGTCAAGTCCAATCACAACGTCCGTACCCGTTTTCCGTCCGGCTCCGTGAGTCAGGCCGAGACCTTGCCGCAGGAACCGCTTGATAAGGACTGCGCCAACCGAAAAGACCTGACCGGTAAATCATTTGTGACCATCGACGGGGCCACGGCGCGTGATTTTGACGATGCCATTCTCGTGGAGCGCATGGGCAATGGATACCGGCTATGGGTCGCCATTGCAGACGTGGCCCACTACGTGCGCGAAGGATCGCCGCTTGACAAGGAAGCTTTGGAGCGCGGCAATTCCTACTATTTTCCCAAGTCCGTGGAACCCATGTTTCCCAAACGGCTGTCCAATGGTTTGTGTTCCCTGAACCCGGACGTGAAGCGGTTGGTCATGGTTGCCCGCATGGATATGGACGCCACTGGCGCGACCCGGTCTGCCAAAATCTTCCCCGCAGTCATCAGGAGTCATGCCCGGCTGACCTATGGTCAGGTCAAGCTGGCCATCCTCGACAAGGACAAAACGGAACGCGCCAAGATTACCCCTGTCCTGCCCATGCTGGAACTGGCCGAAGAATTGGCCCGCAAGATCAACAAGTTGCGTTCGCGTCGGGGCAGTCTGGATTTCGATTTGCCGGAACCGGAGATTTTCTTTGATGCCAAGGGCAATGTTTCGGATATCAGGCCAAAACAGCGGAATTTTGCCAACCAGCTTATCGAGGAATTCATGATCGCGGCCAACGAGGCCGTGGCCCGTTTCCTCATCGAACAGGATTTGCCGTGCCTGTTCCGTATTCATCCACAGGCCGACGAGGAAAGACTCAGGAATTTGTTCCGGCTGCTTTCCCTGACCGACAAGTCCATTCAGATGCCCAAGGAAATGACGCCCAAAGTATTGCAGCGACTCATCGCCTTTGAAAAAGGCACGGACAAGGAATACATTGTCAACCGCATGTTGCTCCGGTCCATGAAACAGGCCAAATATTCGCCTGACAACGAAGGTCATTTCGGCCTTGCATCCGAGGAATACGCCCATTT
>JAFLJW010000266.1 GCA_022712815.1 Pseudodesulfovibrio sp.
CCGGCAGAGTTCTGTGACTGGCACACCAGCTTCGGCTTGCTTCAGAATATTTAGGATTTGGCTGTCAGAATAACGTGATTTCTTCATGTAAAATCTCCTACGTTTTGTTTACGAGAAAATTCTACTTTTCAGAACTATTAATTTTCGGGGGGATTACCGCACCATGTCAAGAACTCCCGTCCGTTCTTGTTTTCCTTGTAATTTGAGCAGACTCCACCCTCGCCTTATGGCGTTTTGGTAATGTATTCCTTTTCTTATTCGTGCTCTGTGGCACCAAGTACCGATTCGGTACAGTATCATTTTTAGGATCGCCATTTTTCGTTCGTTGTCTAGGCAACCAAAAGCCCTTCACGATCCTTTACTGCGCCACTGGTAAGCTAAGCTTCCAAAGTAGCGCAGCCAGCTTACGAGCTAAAGCAGCTATTGCTTTCTGAGCAACTCCGCTTTTGCTATAAATTCGATTGTAAAAACCTCTCGCCCAGTCATCTTTTTGTTTCCAGATCCACGCAGCCTCAATGAGTAAACTTCGCAATCGACATTGCCCAACAGGTCGTAACCGGCCTTTCCCTTTTTCATCTCTTTTCTTCTCTTTCCATCTTCATATTTAATGAAGATGGAAAGGCAACTCTGTGCGGTATCTTTTTTGGGGAAATACACTCAACCAGGATGAACCCAAAAAATGTTAAAAAACCACGGCCTCAAACCATAAGATCGTGGTGTCCGGTTCCTTCCATGCCGTGCGGGGCAGGCCTGCCTTGATGCAGGTCTGGGCCAGGAAAGTTTCCCGGTCCCATTTCCATTCCATAGGCACCTGGGGCAGGAGCAACCCTGTCTTGCCGCCTTGGGACATGATCAGTCCGTGACGGCCAATCTTTACTTTTCCAGGGTCCGGGCAGGTTGTGATCGGACTCAGGATGGAAATTTCAAAGTCGATGGCGTCAAACTCGCCCTGATTGAGCGGCGGGAAGCGCGGGTCCTGAAAGGCCGCGGACCGGGCCATGTTCCAGACGGTGGAAAAGAGTTCTCCCGCACCTTGAACATTGCCGATGCAGCCACGCAGATGCCCGCCCAGCTTGAGGGTCACAAAGGCTCCGAGTTCTTCCCTAAGCTTTTCAGTGGGCGGCTCCGGTGGTTCGGAAGGAGCCTCGTCCGAGCTAAATTTTGACTTGATGGATTGCTCCACCAAATCTCTCAGATACGACTTTTCTTCACTGGTAAGTTCAAAATGAAAATCGGACATGGGAACCCTCTACTTGGTTTTGTTGATGGCGGCGGGGACAAAAAACATTCCGATCAGGCCCAGAATAAACAGGACCACAACCGAGGCCATACCGATGCGCTGGCTGCCCGTGACCAGCGTCAGCCAGCCGACCATGAACGGACCGATGAACGAGGTCATCTTGCCGGACATGGCGAACAGTCCGAACATCTCGTTGCGCACTTCCGCTGGCGCGACCCGGGCCAGATACGACCGGCTCGATGCCTGAACCGGTCCCACAAATATGCCAAGCCCCAGCCCGAAAATCCAGAACAGCATTTTGCTTTCGATCAGCAAAATAACCGTGCTCGGCACGATCAGCCCGATGAGGGAAATAACTATCGTCTTGCGCGGTCCGAGATGGTCGTCCAGCCATGCAAAGGCAGCCGCGCCCAGACCTGCGGTGACGTTCAATCCGATACCGAAGAGGATAATCTCGCTCGGTCCCATGCCAAAGGTTCCGGCAGCGTAAATTCCGCCAAAGGCAAAGATGGTGGTCAGCCCGTCATTGTAGAGCATCCGGGCCAGAAGGAAGACGGCGATATCCCGATATTTTCGTATCTCTCGAAATGAATCCCTGAGCTGGGTGAATGCCTCGCCAATGGCCTTGCCCAGCGGAATGCCCGTGGACGGCGAGTCCGGGGTAAAGAAGAAAAGCGGCAGACAGAAAATCAGATACCAGACAGCCGTCAGCGGCATCACGGCCCGGACGTGCATGGCTCCCTCGCGTGGGATGCCGAACCATCCATCAGGCTCCACGAATCCGTAGAGGGCAATGATCAAAAGTACCAGTCCGCCAGCATAGCCCAGCCCCCAACCCCAGCCGGACCAGCGGCCCACGGTCTTTCGGGAGGTCAAACCGGGCAGCATAGCGTTGTAGAAGATCATGGTATACTCGGACCCGACCGTGCCGATTCCGGCCAGGATCAGAGCGAGCCAGACAAAGGAAACATCCGGCTGCACGAACCAGAGCAACCCGGTCGCACCGATGCACAGCGCGGTAAAGAGGGCCAGCCACGGCTTGCGTCGCCCGGAGCGATCGGCAATCGCGCCAAGTACCGGGCCGCCAAGGCCGATGGTCAGTCCGGCCACGCCGATCATGGCACCCCATTGCGCGGTACCGAGCGTCTCGTTTTCCGCCACGGCACGGGCAAAATAGGCGGCAAAGACAAAGGTTTGCACCAATGCGGCAAATCCTGAGTTGGCCCAGTCGTACAAGGCCCAGGACCACAGGGCGCGCAAGGGAGAGCTGCCTGTTTGTTCGGGTTTCAAGGACATGGTCGTCACGTTAATACATGTACGCGGTGATGCCAACGAGTCTGTGGGCAAACTTCAAAATGGCGCAGGGAACTCCATCAAAATTTATCGGCCCGATCCTGCCTTTCTCAATTTTCTCTGAGAACGGTTCGTGGTAGCCTGTTCGCAAATTTCCCCCAATCTTTTGGAGCCGGGGGCCAGCCCAGAATGGATATGGTGATCACGGTGTCCTGATAACCTTTTTTTCGCAGGACAAGCCAGGCCACCTCAAAGGGTGGTTTACCGGCCAAATCAAGTCCCATGCGAATGGCGCGAGCCGCACCGGAACGGCCAGAGGCCCTGACCAGAAATATCCCCTTGGGGCCGGAAAGCCCGAGGATCGGCCCTGTGGGCTGTTTTCCCAGCCCGTCAGAATCCAGTCTGCCTTGGGCTTCTGCATTGCGGCGGAAAAGCGAGTCCAGTTCAGGGCCTGTCCGGGGCGGCGGGGCAAGGAGCAGAAGAGCCTCCACCCTTTCAAGCGGAATGTTGTTCGTATCGGTCACTACCCCGATCGTCTGATATCTGACCTCCATGGCCTGATTAACCCAGACCAGGCCAAAGGCGGTTCCTCCGCAAACTGCGGCAAAAATCGCAAAAAACAGCATTCTGGATGGAAAACGAGTGTTTTTGACCATATGGCTTTTGTAACCCACCGCACGGCTCTGGTCCAGCCGAAGCAATAACGCCATCGGGGTTTGAAATGAATGCGACCTTGTGTTTGAAAAAGAAAGCATATTGAGAGAATGAAAAATTTCAGGATGGTTGCACTTTTGTCTCAGGGATGGCATGCCTTTTCTGTGTTAAAAAAGCGGGTAAGCCTATTTATCGTGGCAGTTATCTACCTGTCCGCCGCCCTGATTCTCTCGATTCGTCCGGCAAAAGCCAATGAATCAAAAGAGTTGGTCTTTGGCATGTCCGCTGCGTTCACTGGTGCCAACGGCGAGTTGGGTATCGAGTTTTATCGTGGACTCATGGCGTACATCGAGTATTTCAATGCCCGTGACGTGGCTAACGGCTGGAAGATCAAGATACTGCCATCCAATGACGGCTATAATCCGGCCCCTTGTTTTAAAAACACCGTCAAATTTGTCGAGAATGACAACGTCTTTGCACTTTCCTCCTATGTGGGAACTCCGACCACCACACGCATCCTCCCACTCCTTCAGAAATTTGAAGACAATGACATCTTTCTGCTTTTCCCGGTGACTGGAGCCCAGCCGTTGCGCACTGAGACCTTTGGCAAATATATCTATAACTTAAGGGCTTCGTATTTCGATGAGACTGCCGGACTGGTGGACCACTTCGTGGAGATTGGTCGCGACAGGATTGCAGTATTCTACCAAAATGATGCCTATGGACGGACCGGTTGGGATGGCGTGCGCAGGGCTCTCAATCGGCATGGACTAAATATCGTCAGTGAGGCTGCCTATCGCCGGGGAGCACCATTTGCACAGGATTTCAGCCGCGAAGCAAAGCTCCTGATGCGGGCCGATCCTGATGCAATTATCGTTGTCGGCACCTATGCATCCCAGGGGGCGTTCATCCGGGACGCCAGAAATAATGGCTATGAACTGCCCATTGCAGGACTTTCCTTTGCCGACAGTGACAAGATGCTGGAGATGCTCTCTTTGGAAGGCCGCAGGGCAGGACGGAACTACACGACCAACCTGATCAACTCTCAAGTGGTCCCGTGTTACGAGGATGTCTCCCTGAGGGGGGTCAGGCTTTATCGTGAGTTGATGGACTCCTATAAGGGAATGCCTGTTGTTCGGACTGAAGGGTATACACCGCGTCGTTTCAGCTACGTCAGTTTCGAGGGTTTTTTAAATGGCGTCCTGCTCGGCGAGGTGGTCAGGCGCATGGCCGATGCCCCCAGCCGCCATCGTATTCCAGAAGTTTTCGAGTCCATCATGGATTTTGACATGGGCATCGGAGTCAACGTCAGCTTTGGCCCAAACGGGCATCAGGGTCTTGAGGATGTCTATTTCACGACGGTGATCAATGGACACTTCCATGATATTTCCAACTGGCAGAGGTGGCGCAAGTGAAGGCTCCCAAGCTCTTTCTCAAACCCCTGCTTTTCATGGTGGTCATCTTCGGCATGATCGCCGTGATTACTTCAGTCACCTTTGGTAATCGCCTCAAGCGGGAAATGATCCGTGAGTATGAATCCAAGGCACTGGCTCTTGCCTACAGTATCGCGGAATCGGATATCGGGACCATCCTCAGCCATGATGCCGGGACCGTACAGACCCGTATCGATCAGTACCTCAGCATTGCCGCAGTATCTTATGTCCTCGTCGCTGACGAGAACGGACAGATAATGGCCCATACATTCATTCCCGATGTCCCGGCTGATATCAGGATTCTGGTAATCGAGACTGCCGGAACCCTGCCGGGTGACGAACACATGATGCGGAACGTCAAGCTCGACGACGAACTTTTCTTGCACGTGGCGCGTCCGATCATGTTCGGTCTGGCCGGGTACGTTCACATCGGCATGGACACAGCCGTTATCACGAAACACATTCGCAAAGCTGTGGTTGAACAGCAGTTGATAACTCTTGCCCTGTTCGGGGCCAGTCTGGTGCTTGCATTCCTGTTCATCCTGAATATTTCAAAACCACTCACCCAGTTGGCCCAATACGCGGATCGGGTGGCTGCCAAAGATTTTTCAAATGTACCGGAAATAGAGTCCAATGACGAGATTGGACAGCTTGCCAGGGCGATGCGGTCCATGGCCGGGCAGATTTCCGAATTGGTGGGCAACCTTGAAGAACGTGTCCGGCAGAAGACTAGGGAGCTTCAGGCTGCGCGTGATGCCCTCAAACAGATGGTCGAGGACCGAACCAGCGAATTGATGCGGGCCAATACCCAACTCAAGATCGAAATCGCGGAAAGAAAGGTTGTCGGCGATGCTTTGCGTAAAACCGAGAAAAAATACCGGGCCATATTCGAAAACGCGGTGGAAGGCATTTATCAGACATCTCCCAGTGGTCGATTCCTGAGTGCCAACCCTTCCCTGTCTCGCATTCTAGGCTTCAAGTCACCTGAAGACATGATGAGCTCGGTCTATGACATCGGCACGCAGATGTATATGGAGCCTGTGCGTCGCAAGGATTTTAAAAGACTCATCGAGGAGACGGGTGAGGTCAAGAATTTCATATCAAAGGTACGCAGACGTGATGGGCGGATTATCTGGATAGCTGAAAATTCCCGCAAGATCACGGATAGTGACGGCTCAGTGCTGTGCTACGAGGGGTCTGTGGAAGACATCACCATGCGTAAGAAGGCTGAGGATCAACTCAAGCGTCAGGCCTTCCACGATCCGCTTACCGGGTTGCCCAACCGGGCCTTGTTTCTGGATCACCTGCGTCTGGCAATGGAACGTGCCCGGCGGCGCAAATACATGTACGCAGTGCTGTACATGGATCTCGACCGCTTCAAGGTTGTTAACGATTCTCTGGGCCATGAGACCGGGGACGAATTGCTGCGCGGTGTCTCCCGTGTGCTTGAAAAATGCGGTCGTTCGATGGATACCATCGCCCGGTTCGGTGGCGACGAATTCGCCATTCTCCTTGAGGAAATGTCTGCGCCCAAGGATGCCATCAATATCGCCAGACGGATTCTGGAAGGGGTGCGTGAACCGTTCTCCATCGGCGGCAACGAGGTGTTTACCTCCGCCTCGCTGGGCATCGTCCTCAAGACCGAGGGCTATGACCGGCCAGAGGCCCTTTTGCGCGATGCGGACACGGCCATGTACCGTGCCAAAGAACTGGGCCGGTCGCGCTTCAAGGTCTTCAATCAGAAGATGCACGATCAGGCTCTCAAGCTCATGGAGCTTGAAACCGACCTCAGGCGGGCCGTTGATCTTCGTGAGTTCGAGGTGGTTTATCAGCCCATCGTTTGTCTGGATACTCGTCAGGTCTGCGGCTTTGAGGCCCTGGTCCGGTGGCGGCATCCCGATCACGGCATCATTGGCCCTGACAGCTTTATCTCCCTGGCCGAAGACACAGGCCTGATCTACGCCATCGACAATCTGGTGCTTGTGGACGCCTGCGCCCAGGTCAAGCACTGGCAGACCCGATTTGGCGCAGAAATGGGCGTGAACCTGACGCTCAATATCAATATTTCAGGCAAACATTTTGCCCAATCCATGCTCTTGGGTCAGGTCACCCGCGCTCTGGACGACTCCGGCCTGCATCCCGAGTCCCTGAATGTCGAGATCACTGAGTCCGCACTCATGGACAATCCGGCAGTGGCTGAAGAAATACTCAAGCAACTCAAGGGGCTGGGTGCAAAAATATGTATCGACGATTTCGGTACCGGGTATTCCTCTCTTTCCTATCTTCAGCGGTTCCCCATTGACGTTGTCAAAGTGGACCGCAGCTTTGTTTCGGCTGTGGATAACAGTCAGGACAGCCAGGCCATCGTGCGTACAATCTTCTCCCTTGGCGAGTCCATGGGGTTGAAGATAGTGGCCGAGGGCGTGGAGACTCCGGCGCAACTTGCCTTTCTGGAAAGCGAGGGATGTCGTTACGTCCAGGGATTCCTTTTCTACAAGCCTCTTTCCGTCAATGAGGTTGACGAACTTTTAGCTGGTATTTCCATAGGTTAACAACTGGCGAGTACACTTTTCAGTCAGCTTGAAGGATAGGAGGCAGCCCTCTTCTCATCCTTTGGGAATCGGTGTATATATTCCCCTGACACAGGGCGGAACCTGAAATCAACTGGGTAAGTGGTATCGAATGACAGTGACAAATTCTGAAGGCCTTATTGAAGGCGTATTTTCCATTGAACGTATGGCCAAGATCGGTACCGGCACCACCGCACGGCGTGTCAAACAGGCGGCCTTGTATTATGCTAGGCAGACTGCTGATGAAATCATCGAAATGCAAGGTCTGAACAACAAACACGTCCCCTTTGGCAAGAGTGAGGAAATTTCCAAGGACGAATTGTTGGCCGAATACCTGCCCATGCCTCAGCTTTACAAGGAAGTCATCGGCAATCTGCGCATGGTGCAAAAATCTGTGGCCAGAGGCGACAAATATCGCAGACGCGGAGAGAATTTTACCGCCGAGTACGAGTACGCCAACGCACTCAATCTGGATGAGCAGAATGTGCGTGCCAACTTCGGTATCGGGCTGTGCCTCCTTGCCCGTGACGAAGAAGACAAGGCCAAGAAGGTCTTTGATCGTATTATCAAGACCGACTCCTCTTTTGAGGATGAGCACAAGCATCTTTTTAACGAGTACGGCATTGCGCTTCGAAGGAAAAAACTCATCGGTCAGTCAGTGGACTATTACAGACGCGCTCTGGAGTTGTCGGATGACGACGAGAATCTTTGGTACAACCTTGCCCGCGCCCAGTTTGAGCGGAAGGAATTCTCCAGGGCCGCCGAGGCCGTTGCCAAATGTCTGGAACTGAAGCCGACCCACCCGGAAGGGAAAAAGATGTCCGACTATTTGATAAAAAAGAAACTGGCCTAGCAACCTGATGACAGGAAAACATCCTGCAGTTCCCGGATGGGGCATATGAGCGGTATCAAGGCATTCATCATCGCCGGAACGCACAGTGGATGCGGCAAGACCTCAGTCTCATTGGGGCTAATGACTTCGCTCGCCCGCAAAGGTGTGTCGGTTCAGCCCTTTAAATGCGGCCCGGATTTCATCGACCCCGGCCATCATGCCCTGGCCTGTACCCGGAACGGCAAGCCCGTTCCCAGCCACAACCTCGATGGATGGATGCTCTCTGCCAACACCAATCTTGATATTTTCAATCGCTACGCCGGTAGCTGTGACGTGGCCGTGGTCGAAGGCGTCATGGGCCTTTTTGACGGCATTTCCGGCACCGAAGACGAAGGTTCCACCGGCCAGATGTCCAAGACGCTGGGGTTGCCCGTCATTCTCGTGGTGGATGCCAGATCCATGGCCCGGTCCGCGGCTGCCGTGGTCTCCGGGTACGTTCGTTTTGACGAAAACGTGAACATCGCGGGTGTTATTTTCAACCGGGTGGGCAGCGATTCCCATGCTGAATTACTCGTGGAGGCCATGTCTCTCGTACCCGGAATTCCAGTACTGGGCTGCCTGAAACGGGATGAGTCCATTGCCACGCCGTCACGTCACCTCGGCCTGGTCACTGCCGATGCAGGCGATCCTGACATGGATCGCTATCAACGGCTGGCTGACTGGGTGGAATCCGGGCTTGACCTTGAGGCACTGCTTGGAATCATTCCGGAAACCGAGGTCGTACCGCCTTTCGAGCTGGTGCCGCAAATTGGCAAGGTGACTATCGGTCTGGCCCGCGACAATGCTTTCTGCTTTTACTATGAAGAAAATCTTCGCCTGCTTCGAGAGGCCGGGGCGCGTCTTGTGGAATTTTCGCCCATGGATGACTCGCATCTGCCCAGCGATCTTGACGGGTTGTTTTTCGGCGGAGGGTATCCCGAACTCTACGCATTCGACCTTGGGCAAAATACAAGAATGCGGCGGGAGATAAGAGAATTCTGCAAATCCGGTCGCCCGGTCTATGCCGAATGCGGCGGGTTCATGTACCTGATGAACGACATCGTCACGGGCCGGGGCCGATACGCCATGTCCGGCATTTTCCCGGTTCGGGCCGAGATGAACGAGAAATTCCGCGCTCTGGGTTACCGTGAGATCACCACCAAGGCGGACACACTGCTCGGCCCAGTCGCCATGAGCGCACGCGGACATGAATTTCACTACTCTTCCATCAAAGAGGACCTTGACCCGGAAATCATGCCGGGCCTCTATTCCATGACGGGACGCAAGGGAGTCATTGACAAGCCGGAAGGCTTTCAGCTCGGCAATACTTTCGGCTCCTACGTCCATCTTCATTTCGGCAGCCAGCCGGAAATCGCACGCTCTCTTGTCGCTGCCTGCAAAGCCTGTGTCCCCGTTACTGACGATGAGTAAGGCCCCAGATGCAGACCTGGATTCTCCACATAGACATGGACGCGTTCTTTGCGTCCGTCGAGCAGCTCGACAACCCTGAATTGCGCGGCAAACCGGTGGCGGTCGGCGGCACCTCGGACCGGAGCGTGGTCTCGGCGGCCAGCTACGAGGTTCGCAAGTTTGGCGTGCGCTCGGCCATGAGCGTGGTCAAGGCGCGTCAGCTCTGCCCGGAGATCATCCTCGTACCGGGGCGAATGCAGCGATACAAGGAACTCTCCCGTCAGGTCATGGGTGTGCTTCAGGAATTCTCGCCCACTGTGGAGCAGGCCAGTGTGGACGAAGCGTATCTCGATGGCACCGGGCTTGAGCGATTGTTCGGCCCCATCGACGAAGTGGGACGGCAGATCAAGGAGCGTGTGAAGGAAGTGACCGGCCTGACCTGCTCGGTGGGAGCGGCCCCGGTCAGGTTTCTGGCCAAAATTTCGTCTGATGTGAACAAACCGGACGGCATTTTCATCATCAGCCCTGATGAGGTCAAAGAATTCCTGCGGGTGTTGCCGGTGAACAGGATTCCCGGCGTGGGCAAGAAGCTGGTGGACACCCTCAAGCGGCTTGGGGTGCGGACCTGTGGCGATGTGCTGGGAAAGCCACGCGAGTTCTGGGAGCAGCGGCTGGGCAAGTATGGCGGAGCGTTGCATGACCGGGCGCGTGGCATCGACCCGAACAAAGTGGTCGTTTCCAGCGGGGCCAAGAGTTGCAGCGCGGAAAACACATTTCATGAAGACACTGCGGACCGCACCATCCTGAAGCAGTGGGTATTGTCCCAGTCCGAGCGCGTGGGCGGCGATTTGCGCAGACATGGATACAAGGGGCGCACCGTGACGCTCAAGATCAAGTACGGCGATTTCAAGCAGGTTACGCGCAGTCGCAGCCTTGATGGGCGGACCGACAACACTTCGGTCATCTTTGAGACTGCCTGCGAGCTTCTCAGGCAATTGGAGCTGCGCCGCTCTGTTCGTCTTGTCGGGGTGGGGGTGTCCAATTTCGAGGCGCGCAATCGTCAGGTCTCCCTGTTCGAGGAGGAACCGCAAGAGGCGGAGGCCACCAGCGAACTGGACAAGGCCGTGGACGCAGTCAGAAAAAAATTCGGAACCAAAGCCGTGACCCGTGTGGAGATTATGGAGTTCAAGAAAAACTCATGATAATTTCGATGATTGACGCAGGATGTTAGTTTCGCCCAAACAAGCTTGCAAAAGCTGATGAACATTACTACATAGGGCTGACAAAGAGGAAACAATCGATCCTGCGCTTTCGCGGGACGAACAAGAGCGTATATGAAAAAAAACATGCATTATTCGATTCAGTTGTCTGTCCGTCTGGGCGCGGTTGTACTGTTGACCGGGTTTTTCTTTTTTGCCGTGCTTTTCACGGCCCCGGCCATGGCCGAAGAGGAAGAAGGCATCATGGAAGTGAAGCTTTCCAAAACACCTGACCCGCTTGCCAAAGATGTCGAGGAAGGTCTGGATTACCTGTTTGAAGTTCTGGCCGACAAAGGTGCGGTGTTCGATGCCGCCAGAATTCAGTCCATGCTGTCCTTTGTGGTCGGCATGGAGGGCGATCCCAAGGACATAGCCCCGGCCAAGCGGTTCGGAGGATATGGTATCTGTCTGCGCAAGGAAGTCTCTACCGATCTCGACAGGATTTTACGCTATTTCTATAATCCCGACATCCCCAATTTCCTGCTCTGTCCCGCTGTGCTCAGGCTTTCCGGCTGGCATCAGGGGAGCGAGTTTCTGGCCCGCAAAACCGGCATATGGGAAGAATTGCCGGGCCTGACCGAGCCGGTTCTGGTTCGTGGCCGGGAATTCGAGGTCAATACGCCCGATTCATTTGCCGAGGCCTATTACAGCTATGATCTCAATCGGCTGATTGTCCTGCTCAAATTTGAGGGCAAGAATGTCGCCATTTCCCTTTCCGAGCAGGAAGACAAATCCGACGTGGGCCACAAGGGGGCCATCCTTGACGATCAGCAATGGGATTATTTCTATTCCGGCATCGAAGGGCTGAACAAAGGGCTGATCAGCTGGATGGACACCTTCATGTACAAATCCGCCTCGGTACAGGTCTTTGTGGAGAATGACGCTCACGCGCCCAGAAGCTCGGTCTTCTTGTTCAAATGGCTCAATGCTGGATGGGCGGGCATGAACGTTGTCAAGCGAAGCCATATTTATGACGGCAGCCTGCGATACGCACGCAGCTTCAGCAAGATACTGGAGTCTGCCACCCTGACCCCTGAGTTTGTTGCCAATGGACTCAGAGGCGTGGTGACCATGCCCGAGAGCGAAGTCGATGTGCTGATTGAGGAATACGCCAAAAACTTCGAGATTCGTTTCAAGGACAACCCGAAGCTCAAGAAAAGGTCATACGCCAAGGTCATTGCCGATGGCGGCTATGCCAAGGTGCTGGATGCTGACGCCCGCAAGAGCGTGCTGGCCCTCGAACAGCTCAAGAACCTGATGGGCATGGAAACCCTCATTGACATGCAGGTTTCCCCGTTGGCAGCCGCTCCGGGAGCCAAACCGGTTGCGACCGAGGCCGAGTCCGTTCTGGTTGAGGCGACACCTGAAAGCTAGCCAGAGCCGTAAATGCAAGCTATATTGACGGCGCGTTGCGGGTTGCAGCGTGCCGTTATTTTTTTAAAAAGGAGATTTTCATGCTGGTCAGTGAAAGCGATGCCAAATTCATGTTCTGTCCGTTTCTTATGACTCATGACGACAAGATGAAAATGTGTCAGGTAACCATGTGTATGATGTGGCGCTGGGCGGACGATGCCAGGGAGAAAGGCTACTGTGGTCTGGCTGGCAAGATAAAGGACGCAAAATAACCATGTAGCTTGCCCGACCTTCCGGATCGTGGCATTAAACGCCTATGTCCAAACCGTTTGCATTCAAGCTCGAAAAGGTTCTCGATTATCGGGGCCAGTTGGAGGAGCAGGCCAAGGCCGCTCTGGCCCGTGCTCAGGAGGCCCATGATGCCAAGGAGGCTGTCGTGGCCGACATGAAGGCTCGTCTGGTAGCGCACATGGGTAAGGAAATCGAGTCCCGGAAGAGCGCAAATGACATGTGGCTGTGGCGCAAGTACAAGGAAGCTCTGGAGCAGGATATATCCATCGCACTCATGGACCTGAAAAGTTTGGAACTTAAATTGCAAAGATTTCGGATGCAGGCCGTGGAACGCTCCAAGGACAGGAAGCTCCTGGAGAAGCTCAAAGAAACACAAGCCAAGAAGCATCATGAAAAACAAAGTGCCCAGGAAGAGAAAGAAAACGATGAAATGGCTACGCTTCGGTACAAATCTAAAAATTTCTAAGGTTCTTCTGAGCCTTGTTTTTCTGGCGTTGCTAAAGCTCGTCGTGTTCGGTTTGGTGAGCGTCGATTCCATGACACTCAAGGTCGTTCAAACGATCATGCCCGATGCCATACCCTCAATTGCCGTGGCTGCCGAAGGCGAAGATAAAGTTCCCACGCCCATCGCCGACAAGGCCGATTCCGAAGCGAACAGGGCTGCCGCCGCTGAAACCAAGGCCGATGAGGCCGCTGCACAGGCCCCCCGCACCGAGGATGATCTTCCCGCAGAATGGAAGGCCCTCAAGCGCAAGGAAGAAGAGCTGGCCATCAAGGAGCGCACTCTGACCGAGATGGAGGCCTCCATCCGGGCCGAGGCAGTCAAGGTCGAGAAGCTTCACGCGGAGATCAAGCAGATGCTCGATGATGCCAAGGGGATCAAGGACAAGCGGATCAAGCAGCTGGTGGACATGATTTCCAATACCAAGGCCAAGAAAGCCGCCGAGATTCTTCAGTCCATGGACATTGATCTGGCCGTCAAGGTTTTGTCAGGTATGCGCGGACGTCAGGCTGGCGAGATTCTCTCTTTTGTGGAAGCCAAGAAAGCCGCCCAATTATCCGAAAAACTGACCCAGCTCCAAATTCCTTTCGCGAATGGGAACAAATAGCCTGTTTTCGATTCGATTATAATGACTTCAAAAAGCTCAGGCCCTCGCGTATACTAACCGTAGGGAGCCTGAGTTTTTCATGCCCTTTGATTAACTTGATAATATCCTGCATGAAGATGTGAAATGATTCGTATCAAACTGACCCTGGCCTATGACGGCACTGATTTTTGTGGCTGGCAATATCAGCCCAGAGACCGGACTGTGCAAGGCGAACTGGAAAAAAGTCTTGCCGTCATTCTCGGAAAAGCTCCGCGTGTGCATGGATCAGGGCGCACAGATGCCGGGGTCCACGCCCTTGGGCAGGTGGCTCACTTTGATTGTGAAGACGACCGGCGTGACATCAAATGGCAGCGCGGTTTGAACTCACTGCTGCCCCCTGATATCCGGGTGGTTGATTGCGTCATTGCCCCGGCTGATTTCCACGCCCGGTACTCTGCCATATCCAAAACCTACGAATATGCCCTCTGGCATAAACGGGAGTTCTGTCTGCCCCAGCGTCACCGTTTTGTCTGGGGATGCGGGCCTGTTGATCCTGCTGCCATGGAAAAGGCCGCCGTCATGCTCAGGGGCGAGCATGATTTTGCCGCCTTTCAGAATGTAGGCACTGATATCAAGACAACGGTTCGGACCATTTCCGATATTTCCCGGCATCCCGGTACAACCGGGTTCGAGACAATCTGGCGATTTTCCGCCTCCGGCTTTCTCAAGCAGATGGTCCGCAATCTCATGGGTTGCCTCGTGGCCTGCGGCAAAGGAAAACTCTCGCCTGAGGAGGTCCGGGCCATTCTCATCTCAACAGACCGCACTATGGCTCCGAAGACGGCTCCGGCTCAGGGGCTGACATTGATGAAAGTGGAATACCCCTCCTGAAATACTGCTGCCAGTGCCTTTTCTTTTGGGATATCCGGAAGGCTATCCAAAAAGAATGGCCCCGGCTAATAGCAATCGCCGGAGCCTATAAAAACTCCGTATGCCAATACCGGCTAGGTCTGGTCGGCCAGCTTACAGAGGTGTTCTATAAGTGAGAAATATCTGGTGAGAAGCCCGGTGCGGGCTGGTTGGCCCGCACCGGGGAGTTAGTGTTTTTCTAGCTGCTCATGCGCTTGATCGGGCTACCCAGCTTGGCCAGGAACTGTTTCCTGGACAGGGGACCCTTCTGGATGGAGGAGGCGTCGGCAGACAGGAACTGGTAGTAGCTGTCTGCATCGGTCTGCACCAGATAGACAACACGCACGTCATCGGCATCAATCAGCTCCGCATTGGGGAACTTCTTCTGTGCCTTGACCAGTCTCTCGTTGGCCAGAGTGAGCATATCGTCACGGTCGCCAAAGTTCATGGCACCGGTGGGACAGGTCTTGACGCAGGCCGGCAGCAGGCCGATCTTGACGCGATCAATACACATGTCGCATTTGACAACAGCACCGGTCTCGGCGTTGATGCGCGGGATGTCGTAAGGGCAAGAGTCCCGGAATGCTTCCTTGTCCTTTTCCTTCATGGTCAGGTCTGTGTAGACCACGGCACCGGTTTCCTGATCGTGCATGATGGAGCCGGGTACGGTCATGGCATCGAGGCACGGAGGATCGATACAATGGCGGCACTGTTCCGGGAAGAACAGCCACTGCATTTTACCGTCTTCTTCCACTTCATTGAAGCGGACCAGTTTCAAGGTGACTCCTGAGAGGTCCTTGGGATTCTGGTGGGAACCCCAGTTTTCGGTCTTCTCTGCGGGGAGTTTCTTCCATTGTTTACAAGCAACCTGGCAACCACGGCAGGCCGTACACTTGGTCAGGTCGATGAAGAATGTTTTACTCATGTCATTCCTCCTTTACGCCTTACGGACGTTGACCATAAAGGCCTTGGTTTCAGGGATGCCGGTATTGGGATCGCCGACAGACGGGGTCAGGATGTTCGCACTGTCGCCGCCGTTCTTGGGCCATGTCCAGCCAAAGTGCCAGGGCAGGCCGATCTGATGAACCGTGACCCCCTGGATTGCAAATGGCTTGAGGCGTTTGGTAATGATGGCCTTGGCCCAGATGGAGCCACGCAGGCTGTCAACCGTGACCTTGTCGCCATTATTTATACCTCTGAGTTCTGCCAGTTCCGGGCTCATTTCCACGAAAACCTGCGGCTCCATTTCAGTCAGCCACTCCTGGTTACGGGTCATGACACCGGTCTGCCAATGCTCGGTGACGCGATAGGTAGTACCAACGAGCGGGTACCTGGGATCGCACACGGCCTTTTCCTCGTTGTCATAGGAAAGGGCTGTGGGGTTGTGCAGGGTGCCGGAGAAGGGATGAGACTTGACCGGGCATTCCAGCGGTTCGTAGTATTCGGGCAGCGGACCGTCAGCGCGTCCGGGGCCGTAGAGCTGGCCGAAACCATGCTTGCGCATGATGAATGCGTATCTGGCATCGGGAGCCCAGCCGCCGTCAGGGACATCGCCCTGCCACTTGGTCTTGGGACCGGTCCATTTGATGACAGCCTTTTTCGGATTATAAGGGTTGCCCTTCAGATCAACAGAAGCCCTGTTGTACAGAATGCGACGGTTGACGGGCCAGCACCAGCTGAAGTTGGGGAACAAGCCGATGTTTGCCTGTTCTTCGGTCTGGGCCAGGCTGCGACGTGCGGCCATGTTGCCCTTTGCGGTGTAGGAGTTGCTGTACAGCCAGTTGCCGGAACAGGTGGACCCGTCGGCCTGGAGGTATGCAAAGCTCGGGACCTGATCGCCCTTCTTGAACTTCTTGCCCTTGACTTCGATGTCTTTGGTGAAGAAGCCGTTGATCAGTTTGGCGGTCTTGTGGGCATCAAACACACCGTTGGTGGCGATACCGTCCCAGGACAGCTTGGTGATCGGATCGGGGTAGGCTCCGCCTTCCTTCTTGTAGAGCTCCTGAATCTCGTGCATCAGCTCGTACAGAAGGTCGCCGTCAGGCTTGAGGCCATTAGGTGCGTCCGGTCCTTTGTAACGCCACTGCATCCAGCGGCCGGAGTTGGTGATGGAACCTTCTTTCTCAATAGAAACTGCGCAGGGCAGGAAGAAGACTTCCGTCTTGATCTTGGAGGGGTCCATGTCCGGACCTTCCCAGAACGAAGCTGTTTCGTTGGGGAAGATGTTGACATTGACCAACCAGTCGAGCTTGCCCATGGCCCTTCTGTTCTTGTTGGCATTGGCGCCGGAACAGGCGGGGTTCATGCCCCAGGCGAAGAAGCCCTTGAACTGGCCATCGTCCATTTTGTCGAACAAGGTCAGCCAGGAGTAGTCCATGGCCTTGTGGTTCTCAAGTTTGGGCAGGTAGTTGTATGCGGTCTTGGGATCTTCATCCATCCACATGGATTTGATCAGCGAGGCCGAATATTTCGGATAATTGCTCCACCAGTTTGCAGACTTCGGGTCGTTAGACACCGGAGTGTATTTCTTGTCGTAAGCTGCCAGGGTCGGCTGGGACGCCAGAGGTGTCTTCAGGTAGCCGGGCAGGATGTGGTACAGCAGACAGTGGTCAGTGGAACCCTGAACATTGGATTCACCGCGCAGGGCGTTAACGCCACCGCCAGCGATACCGATGTTACCAAGCAGAAGCTGGATCATGGCCATGGAGCGGATATTCTGCACGCCAACGGTGTGCTGGGTCCAGCCCATTGCGTACATGATGGTTCCGGCCTTGTCTGATTTGCCAGTGGCTGCGTAGGTCTCGTACAGCTTGACCAGATCGGCCTTGCCCATGCCTGAGATGGAGGAGACCTCGTCCATGTTGTAGCGGTCATAATGCTTCTTGAGCATCTGGTAGACACACTTGGGGTCCTGAAGGGTCGCATCCTTTTGGGGATTGCCATCAGCGTCCATAGCAAAGGCCCACTGGGATTTGTCGTAGCTCTTGGTCTTGGGATCGTAACCGGCGAACACGCCATCATCGAATTTGTAGTCATCGCCGACGATGAAGGAAGCGTTGGTGTAATTGACCACGTATTCCTTGAAGATCAGGTCCTTCTCAAGGATATATTTGATCATGCCGCCCAGAACGGCGATGTCAGCACCGGAACGGATTCCGGCGTACATATCGGCCTTGGCCGATGTCCTGGTGAAACGGGGGTCGACGTGGATCACGGTTGCACCGTTTTCCTGCGCCCTGGTCACCCACTTGAAAGAGATGGGGTGGTTTTCGGCAGCGTTGCTGCCCATTATGAGAATACAGTCACTGTTCTTGATGTCGATCCAGTGATTGGTCATTGCACCGCGTCCGAACGACTCTGCCAGAGCCGCAACAGTTGCGCTGTGTCAGATACGCGCCTGGTGTTCTATGTACACCAGGCCGAGGCTGCGGAGCATGGTCTGGAGAGCCCAGCACTCCTCGTTATCAAGAGCGGCCGAACCAACGGATGCGATACCGTCACAGCGGTTGACCGTCTGACCCTTTTTGTTGGTGAGCGTGAAAGTCTCATCACGGGTCTTCTTGACGTTGTGGGCGATCTTTTCGAGAGCCCAGGCAAGAGAAACTTTTTTGAATTTGGAGGAATAGGGAGCCCTGTAAAGGACGGAATCCGGACGGCGGTCATTTTCGGCCAACTGCCAGATGGATGCGCCCTTGGCACACAGGGCGCCTTCATTGATCGGGTGATCGGGATCACCTTCGACGTTGATGGCCTTGTTGTCCTTTAAGGACGTGTTAACGATCAGGCCGCAACCGACTGCACAGTAGCAGCAAATGGTTGTGGTCTGTTTGCTCCATTTCGGGTCCAGGGCAGCAGCGTGGTCGACCATGGTCGCCTTTGGCGTGCAGCCTAGCCCGAGTCCGCCAAATGCCGTGGCAACGGCAGCGGTGGCGGAGAGCTTGAGGAAGTTTCTTCGATTGGTATGCATTCGACCTCCTAATGGTGAATTGCGGGTCAACGCCCGCGAATCTCGCGACCCAGGGTCACGAGCAACTTGTAGCCGCTCGGCTGCGGGACAAAATCCAGACTGGACAGGCAAGGCTCCGCACTGCAAAAAAAGCAGTGCCGAGGAACCATGGCCTGAGCCGCTGTCTGGACGGTGCCTGTATCAAAACCCAACCCGGCAAAGGGCAGATTTTGATTTCCGGTTGCAGCCGTCTTGTGGTTGTTTGAAAAACGCATAGCGTACCTCTCCCATTTGTTTGGTTATACCTTTATGTAAGAGTCTGAGGCTTCCTGCAAAGAAAGAAGTCTTCTCTCTATTCTCACACAGGACAAAACCGTCTTTTTTTATACAAGCATCTGGTTTCTTAAAGGATGTTTTATGCCGAAATTGGCATAATTTGTTTTCTTGGCAACGATTTGACACCGTGAGGATGGGAAAAGACTTGAACGGAGACCATTAAATTTACGCATAAGGGGTACACAGGATTTTGAACAAAAGAAGAATGACAGAGAAGATCACTGACCTTTGACACGGATTCATATCCGCGTGTATCATCCATCAAAGGATGTCGCCGACAGTCTGGGCAAGAGCAGGTAGCCACAACCATTGAAAACAAAAGAGAAGAAATGATAGGGCCACGATTGGGATTGCGAATATTCGGAATGGGACTTGGGGCTGTCTGGGCCTTCAAGCTCCGGTCTTTTTTCGTGGTTTTGGGAGTGGCATTCGGGATAGCCAGTTTGACGCTGATTGTGACGGCGGTTGATGGTGCCAACAGAAAGGCGACAGAGATGGTCGATATGTTCGGGCCAGATGCGGCATTGGTCTTTGGCGGTAATTTCATGAAGCGGGCTGTCGGGATGCGCACGTTGACGCTGAGTCAGGACGATGCGCGGCGGATCAAGGACTCGTTGCCAGGGGTGTATCGGGTTCTTCCCATGCGGGCCAAAGGTGGACAGACGGTCAAGGCGGGCAACAAAAACTATCAGGATGTCCTGATTATCGGGGCCACCGAAGACTATGCCGATGCGTGGGACTGGCCGCTTTCCGAAGGGCGGGACATAACGGCTGAAGATGAAAAAAGGGGGACCAAGATCGCGCTCCTTGGCGATAAACCTGCGCGGGAATTGTTTGGCGATGAATCCCCGGTAGGCAAGGTCATATATATCACCAATATTCCGTTTCAGGTGGTGGGGAAGCTGTCGTATCGCGGGTTTTCTGGTGGTGGTGGCAGCGATATCGACAACCGTATCATCATACCTTTGAGCACGCTCTTGCAGCGGTATAATCTTGACAGAAAATATTTCCGCGCCCTTCGGGTAAAATTTTATGAACCTGATTACATGGATGCCCATACCGATAATCTGCGTTCGCTTTTACGCCATTTGCATCATCTGCAACCGGAACAGGATGATGATTTTACGATCTTGACGGCGGACGAGATTCTCAAGTTCTTGTCCATGTTCAAGGGAGGCCTGACCATTTTTCTTGGCGTGACCGCAACCATTGCCATGTTGGTTGGCGGGTTTGTGCTGGCCAATCTGTTTTCCATCAGCGTCAGCGAACGGGCTGAGGAGATCGGCCTGAAAAAGGCAATGGGTGCACACAACTCGGCCATCATGTTGCAGTTTCTCGTGGAGGCGTGCGCCCTGACCCTGCTTGGCGGTGTGCTGGGGTTGTTTCTCGGTTTGGGACTTGGGCAGTTCCTGTCCCGACTCGACATTCTGGTCATCCAGTTCTCATGGAAGGCCTTTTTCATGGCCCTTGCCGGTTCTCAGGCCGTGGGCCTTATCTTTGGCCTCAAGCCAGCCAAACAGGCAGCCGATCTTGACCCCATCCAGGCCCTTAGAGGTGAGGGGTAGGCAGGCGGTTCAAAAACGGAATTCCTGCACTACTTTAGCCGAGCCATTTGACCTCAACATCTCGCCGCCGGGGGATTCTTTTATATTTGTATTTGGGATAGCCGAGCATCAGTGCGGCATAGATGCCGTGCCCCTCAGGCAGTCCGAGCATTTCGCGGATGGGATGGTATCCCTCAGCCGCTTCCATCAGGAATCCGGCCCAGCAGGCCCCGATTCCGTGGGCATAAGCGGCAAGCTCAAAATAGGCGGCGGCCAGAGAACAATCCTCTGCCGGGTTGAGACCATCTTCGGGCGCATGGACCACGGCCACATGCGGTGCGCCGTGCAAAACCTTGTCAATTCCCTTTTCCCAGTTCTTGATCACTCCGGGGAAAACATTATTGATGGCCATGAACTCCACGGTCAGTTCTGCAAGCTTGCGAGTGGCCTCGGGCGTGCGGGTGACAATCCAGCGAGCTGGTTGCCCGTTCTTGGCACTGGGCGCAAAGCGAGAAGTATTGAAAAGGTGGCTCACGGTTTTTTCGGGAATGAGTTTGTCCTTATAGGAACGGATGGAACGACGACTGCGCAGGAACTGGTCGGCCTGATCAGCGGTCAGCCGCAACTCACCCAACAGAGGCGCACATTGTTCCGGCCCAAGGGACTCGGTCACCGGCATTTCCGGCAGGACAATGGCCTCGGTCGGACAGACGGCCACGCAATGTCCGCAGGCGATGCAGGTCTTTTTGGCTGCCAGCCTGATCTTGGGGAATCCTTCACGGTCCTCGACAATCAGGTCATACGGACATTCCGCGAAACACGCGCCGCATCGTTTGCATTTTTCCTTATCCGCGAACATCCTTCACCTCTGTCAAATCCTTGAAATTACCACTCTTCAGGTTGCTTAAAACATGTTTTTATCAGCAGACCTGAAGCATAAGTTTTTGTAAGCCTCAAAGACTCGCCGACAGTTCACTTAACGCCGTAGACGGCTCTTTTTCAACAACCTGCATCATTTGGCTGACAGCTTGATGATGGTAGGGACGGCTTCGACCATTATGCCGCGCAGGGCCTCGGCCATGATATCGCTTTCCGTGGAATAACCGGGAAGCACTATATCTTCCACTTCACTGACGTATTTCTCGATATGCACGGTTTGTCCGTTCTTCTGGACCATGATCCTGACCGCGACCTTGCCCGTATAGGTGGTGGTGCCGGTCTGATTGAGTTCCACGGCCAGCACTTCGCCAGTGACCAATGCGGCATTGCCCGGGGTGACGGTGGACGTTCTGTATTTGGGTTCGCAACCGGCATTCTTCAGCTCGTCGAAAAGCGACCAGCCCACCCAGTCGGCCACATCGGACAGGGTCGTGATGGCAAGGCCGTCACTGTCCTCGCCGAGATTGATGACAGAGCGTTTGTCCTCGAACTTGAAGACGACTATCTCCCCGGAACAGGGAACGGTTGTCCCGGCCAGGGCATAGCTCAATTTGATAGCATTGCCTTTGGTGCAGCCAGCAACGAAGCACAAAATGATGAACAGGGGAATCAGGCGTTTCATATATTCAGGCATTGAAGGTCTCCATTAGATTTGATCCCCTTCAGGGATTTCCGGGGTTTCCCTTTTATTCATCTGTGCGTCGAATTCTTGTTCCATCTTATCCAGGAGCTTTTTGGTAAGATCAAGCAGACGGTCCAAATTCTCGTCCACAAAGGCTTTGGCCTTGGAGTTGAGATCACTATCCGAGTCCTCCCCTTTGGCCTCAGGAGTCTCCAGAGCTTCGGCACGCCCCTGATCCACCTTCAGGAGATCCTGAATCCCATCAAGGCTTTTTCTGATCAGGACCAGCTCCCCGCGAAAACTCTTCTCCCGAACCTGAGCCTCCAGCTTGAGGGCCTTGACCTCGGCCTCCAGAGCCGTCAGTCGATCCGAGGTTCCATTGTTGCCACCGGAACAGGCAACAAGTCCAAATACCATCAGGCCGAGAACGACCAAAATTGTTTTTTTCATGATACTCTCCTTCATGGCTCAAACTGATATCATACCCGGTCGCGCCCTGACAATCCGAACAATGCCCCTGATGAGGCGGTTGATTTGAGTAACCTTGATTTTCTGGGTGGAGTCCGTACACTATGGTCAAGGTTTGGCGCATCCAGTTCCCTTATTACTGACGAAACAAGAGATTTACCGAGCATGAAAACCACTCGCATACTGACGTTGACACTTGTTCTGGTCGCATTGGCCGTCTTGGCCATGGCCGCGGATTACACTCCCGTAAAATCGCCAACTAGCTTTCGCGGCCTGATCTGGGGTACACCGCTTGGCGACATCCCCGACCTTGTCCCGGTCCAGAAGCCGAAGTTCAAGGATACATATTTCAGAAGAGACGAAAAGCTGACCTTTGGTGAGGCGGATATCATTTCCGTGGCCTATTATTTTCGCAAGGACAAGCTCTACCGTGCGGGCATAGCCTTTACTGGCCGGGCCAACCATTTTCTGCTCAAGGAGCGACTGCTGCGGATATACGGCCCTGGCCGGGGTGTGGGCCAAAAATACGGTTGGATGTGGCCGGATTTCTCCGTGGAAATCACCTATGATGACGATGCCAAACTTGGTGGTTTGTACTACACCT
Organism: Pseudodesulfovibrio sp.; assembly: GCA_022712815.1. Lineage (GTDB taxonomy): Bacteria > Desulfobacterota > Desulfovibrionia > Desulfovibrionales > Desulfovibrionaceae > Pseudodesulfovibrio. The sequence goes on from JAFLJW010000266.1 coordinate 22,831, forward strand.
TTGAAGGCAAGCTCGATTAATCCCGACTCTCACCGGAGCCGACGACCATGATTACTGACAAACGCCCCATAAGCAAACTCAAGGCGCGATACAAACTATTTTACATTTTCAGCGTCATTGCATTGGCCGTCCTGTTCTGCATCAATTTCGGCATCATATATACCTTACTCATCACTCCCCCCGACGATCCGGCAACAATGATGCGATTCGTTTACCTGATCATGGTGGCTGGATTTTTCGTTCTTACGGCTCAGGTATTGTTGATATTCACCCGCCTCTTTTTCCTGTTGGGCAGGGATTCAAAGGCCATGGAGAGTATGAACGAGCAGATCGGGCAGCTTTCCGTTTATGACGATCTAACCAAGGTGTACAACCGCTACAAGTTCGAGGCAGTTGCGACCAGAGAGCTTGAAAACGTCCGTCGCTACTCGAGTAAGCTTTCGGGTATCATGTTCGATATCGATAATTTCAAGGCATTGAACGAATCGTATGGCTACCGCACGGGTGACAAGCTACTGACAAGCCTGGCCCAGTTCGTGAATGGCAAGTTGCGCAACACCGACTATGTCTTTCGTTGGCGCGGTGGCAAGTTCATCATCCTTGCCCCACATACGGAGATAGACAAGGCCGCCATGGTGGCCGAGAAACTCAGACAGATTGTCGGCCATAAGCTTTTTGGCGGCAAAATCCGTATGACCCTGTCGCTGGGGGTTGTTCAGGCTGCCCCGGACGATTCCATGGAAGCTTTTCTCCACCGCCTTCAGAACGCCCTGACAGGTGCAAAGAACAAAGGTAAAAATTGCGTTGTGGTCTCCCGTGTCAACAACTGGACCACTTAGCCAGTCATTCTAAAAAATCTCATTGCCGTACCCGGTTGATTATTAGCTAATTCTTTATAATTACAGAATATCACATTCAGTAATGCTGCAAAACAATCGAGATACCGACAGGTTTTTCGCCAATCTTTTATAATGCTGTGGATATATCCGCCAACCTCGTTTACAACTAAGACTCGTGTGAACAGATTAGTACCATTCTAAAAAGAGTATTATTGACCATGTTCAAAACAGTCAAAGAATTCATTAAAATATTCGGGCCGTTGGCCTTGGGGGTATGTCTTGTCTCGACATGGTTTCTGTACACCCGCAATAAAAGTCACCAGGAACTCATAGGCCAGCGGCAGGGAACTGTTGTTGCCGTGGATTCGCGGATCATTGCTCACGATGTGGCGTTGCGGTCCTCTGATGCCAAGTATCTGGCACGCCTCGTGGCCCGCAGGCTCAGTGCTCAACCCGAAACAATCGGACTTCGAGGGATCGAGGACGATTTCGCCGACTTTGCCCGGAGTCGCCAGTCCTACTATCTTCTCCGTTTCCTGGACGAGACAGGCATGGAACGCATACGCCTGAGCCGCTCCTTTGCCGGACCTGTGGTCAACACGCTAAAAACCATGCAAAATAAAAATGACCGTTACTATTTCCAAAAGACCATGCTGGCTGGGAAAGATGATGTCTATATTTCCCATTTCGACCTCAACATTGAGCATAGATATGTTGAAAGGCCGTTTAAGCCCACTCTTCGTTTCGCCTGCCCCGTCATTGACGATGCAGGTCAAAAAAAGGGAATAGTGGTCCTTAATTTCAACGGTTCATCTCTTTTGGAAAGTCTTGAATTCCAGGCAACTTCCGAAGGGAGCATCCCCATGCTCACCACCAGCCATGGACATTGGATCATTGCCGCTGATCCGGCAGATGAGTGGGGACATGTTCTGGAAGAGACAAATGACGCTTCCATGCCCAACCGCTTCCCGCAGGCATGGGATAAAATCACCAACAATGAAAAAGGACAGGTTCTGACTTCTCATGGCCTGTTCACATTTGACACCATTGACGTCATTCCCGGTTCTGTTATCTCAAAAAGTCCCCCTTCTCCCGATGAAGCCAAACTACGATGGAAAATCCTCACCTGGGTGCCTTTAGCTCAGTTGACCGTTCTCTGGATGCCTCTTTTCATTTTCCTTGTTGCCATGGCCCTCATTCTGCTTTCTTTTGGTTGCTGGCATCTGGCCGGGTACAGGATTAACCAGTCTGAAATCGAAATCAGACTCAGGGAAAATGAAGAGCGGACCATGGCTATCAGCCAATCATCGCAGGATGCTATCGCCATGGTCGACGGCCAGGACCAGATCACTTACTGGAACCCCGCAGCAGAGCAACTTTTTGGATATGCTGCCGAAGAAATGCTGGGACAAAAGCTGCACGATCTACTGGCTCCCATGGAGTTGCGTCCCATCGCAAAAAAAGCCCTCACGGATTTCGCCGTCAATGGCAAGGGACGATCCGTGGGCAACGTGCTTGAATTCGATGCCCTGCACAAAGACGGGAGCCTTGTCCCGGTCGAGCTTTCTGTTTCTTCTTTCAGACTCAAAGAAAAATGGTACGCGGTTGGTTCCATGCGGGACATCACACGCCGCAAACAAAACGAACTAAAGCTCAAACGCAGCGAGGAAACCAGTCGGGCTTTGATCAATGCACCAACGGAAAGCGCCATGCTTATCGAGCCCAATGGAACCATCGTCGCCATCAATAAAGTTGGAGCACACAAACTGGGTAGCAGCGTGGGAAAAATGATCGGCCAAAACGCTTACGCCGTCATCTCTCCCGACCTGACCGGCAACCGCAAAGACATCTTCAAGCAGGTGCTGGAGACCGCGGAACCGGCAAGATTTGAACACGTCGGTGGGAATCGCCTGTTTCTGGTCAATGTCTATCCAACCAAAACTCCTGACGGATCAGTGGACCGGCTTGCCATATTCGCCCGCGATGTGACCGAACAGCGAGAGGCTGAACGAGCCCTGATGCTTTCCGAACAGCGGTTCAGAGACGTCAGTGAGGCGGTCGGCGAATATATTTGGGAAACCGATGAAGAGGGCCTTTTCAAACTCCTGACGGAGGATGTGGTATCCGTGCTTGGCTACACGGCTGAAGAACTCACAGGACGCCCATCCTTCGACCTCATGCCAAAAGAAGACATCAAGGATTACAATACATGGCAGAACAGTATTTACGGTAAACGCGAATCCTTCACCAATATAGAATTGAGAAATATCACCAAGGATGGCCGGACCATCTGGATGCAGATCAGCGGCGTTCCCTATTATGATGAAAAGAGGAAGTTCCTGGGCTATCGCGGTGCCGGCATGAACATCACCGACCGCAAGGCAGCAGAAAATGCCGTCAAGACCAGCGAACGTAAATTGCGGGCTCTGGCCAAATCCGCATACGATGCCATCATCACGATTGATACCAATGGCTGCGTCTCATTCTGGAACCACGCGGCAGAAAAGCTCTTCGGCTACAAGGAGTCAGAAGCTCTGGGCAAAGAAATACATTCCATGATCGCTCCGCCCGAAGAACGGCCCAAAGCCGAACTGGGCATGTACGAATTTGCCATGACCGGTAATGGACCTGCCGTGGGCAGAATCGAAGAAACCATTGCCCTTCACAAGGATGGAACCAGGATTCCAGTCGAACGATCGGTCTCTGGATTTCAACTGGGTGAAGACTGGCACGCCGTGGCAACCGTCCGTGACATCACCGAACGCAAGGAACTTGAAGCCAAGCTCAGGAAACTCGCCACCACCGACAGCCTTACCGGACTCTATAATCGCCGCCGGTTCATGGAACTCTCGGAGCGGGAATTTACCCGGAGCCTGCGCTATAACCGGCCACTTGTCATGTTCATGATGGACATAGACCACTTTAAAAAGGTCAATGATACTTATGGACATGACATCGGCGACATGGTGCTGCGTTCCTTGTCCAAAACAACCCTCATCGCACTGAGAAAGGCCGACATCCTGGGCCGCCTCGGAGGTGAGGAGTTCGGAGTATTGCTGCCGGAAACCGGTAAGGACACGGCCGTGGAAATTGCCGAACGATTGCGTTCCTCGATCGAGGGAACCGTCATCTCCGCCAATTCAAACAATATCAACATCACCATCAGTCTCGGAGTGGCTTGTCTGGACCCGAAAACCAAGAACATTGAACAGCTCCTCAAACGGGCTGATGTGGCCCTCTACAAGGCCAAACAATCAGGTCGAAACCGTTCCGTTCTTGGCTGATTGATCTGTCATTATTCACCTTCCTTCCCTTTTCCCTTTGCAAAGAGTAGGCTACAGTCAGACTTGACCAATGGCCGCTCATTCCGGCCGGGACCAAATATATGAACCCAATAAAAAGTGTAAGCCTTTTCAAATACACACCCTTTCGCGTTCTACTCCCCGCGATACTAATGATCCTGCTATTTGCAGGTTCCATATTCCTGTATCTGCTGCCTTCCGTGCAGACAGCGTTCATGGGCTACAAGAAAGAAACCATCCATGAATTGACCGGGTCTGTCATCAACACCCTGAGCCATCTCAACAATCGTGCCGACAAGGGAGAACTTTCCCAGAAGGAAGCTCGCAAGATGGGTTTTGATATGATCAAGGCCATGCGCTACGGCCCGCAGGGCAAGGATTATTTCTGGGTCAACGACACTACGGCCCGCATGATCATGCATCCTTACCGGCCCGATCTTGAAGGCAAGGATCTGTCCGATTACAAGGACAAGGCGGGAAAGCACATCTTCCTGGAGTTTGTCAAAGCCGCCCAGGACCACCGTGGCGGATTCGTTGACTATTACTGGCAGTGGAAAGACCAGCCGGGAAAAGTCGTCAAGAAGCTGTCTTATGTCCGTGAATTCAAACCATGGGGATGGATCGTCGGCACCGGCATCTATCTGGATGATGTCGAAATGGAAATGGCCGGATATCGCAACCGAATCACGCTCATCTTCCTGACCATCCTGCTGATTATCGCCGGACTCAAGTTCTATATCCTCAGGCAGGCCGCCCTGACCGAGGAGAAAAAGGTCAAGATACAATCCCAGCGCGAACGCCTTGTCCACGCCCTTCGGGAAGGAGAAGAGCGATACCGGACTATTGCCGATTTTGCCTATGACTGGGAAATATGGACCGGTGTTGACGGCACAGTTCTCTACTGCTCTCCTTCCTGCGAGCGGATCACAGGTTATCCGCCCGAACGTTTTTTCGAGACCCCGGAATTGGTGCGCGACATTATTTTTCCCGATGATCACAATGCCTGGGACGACTTTCTGATCGAGGCCAATTCCGAAAAAGGATATTCCCTCGATTTTCGTATCAACACCGCCGATGATAAAATACGCTGGCTCGGTGTGGTCGGACGCAGTGTTTCCGGCATTGGAATGAAGCCTCTGGGCATTCGATGCAGTTTCCGCGATATCACCGAGCGCAAGCAGATGGAAGACCAGCTTCGGCATCAGGCCCTGCACGACCCGCTCACCAGCCTCGCCAATCGCACTCTCTGTCTCGACCGCGTGAGCCAGGCCATGCGCCGGGCCAAACGACGTGAAGACTACTACTTTGCCGTGGTATTTCTCGATCTGGACCGTTTCAAGATCATCAACGACTCTCTGGGCCATCGCTTTGGCGACATGGTGCTTACAGAAACGGGCAATCGCCTCAACGAACATGTCCGGGGACTAGACACGGTCTCCCGCTTCGGTGGTGATGAATTCGTGCTGCTCCTCGACGAACTCTCCAGTCCGGGCGAGGCCATCCGCATCATCAAACGGATTCGTCTGGAGCTGGCCAAGCCGTTCTCCTTCAACAGCCACAAGGTTCAGACCACGGCCAGCTTTGGTATCGTCCTGAGCCCTGTGGATGATGTCAAAGCCCCTGACGTGCTCCAACACGCCAACATCGCTATGCACCGGGCCAAGGAGGCTGGACGAAACCGATTCAAGGTCTTCACCGGACGCATGCTGGAAAATGCCGTTGACTTGCTCACGCTGGAAAATGATATGCGCCAGGGACTTGAAAGTGGAGAATTTTATGTAAAATACCAACCCATCATGGACCTCGACGGCTCAGACCTCATCGGCTTCGAGGCCCTTGCCAGATGGAATCATCCTGAACGCGGCCCCATACCGCCATCACAGTTCATCCCCATAGCCGAAGAATCCGGCCTTATTCTCGAACTTGGTGAATGGGTACTCCAGACCGCACTTCAAACCATGGCCGACTGGCGCAAGGTCTCCCCAGGAGCCAAGAATATCTTCATGTCCGTCAACCTTTCCAGCAAACAATTTGCCCGCATGGAGCTGGACAAGGTGGTGCTTTGCGCCCTCAAGGATGCCGACCTGCCTCCCTCGGCCCTCAAGCTCGAAATCACTGAATCCGCCATCATGGACCATCCCGAAGCGGCTGTCCGCACTCTCAAACGCCTCCGCAAGACCGGTGTTCATTTCTCCATCGACGATTTTGGTACCGGCTATTCGTCGCTCTCCCAACTCCAGCAACTTCCGGTGGACACCCTCAAGATAGACCGATCTTTTATTTCGCGCATGAAGTCAGACCCGGAAAACATGGAAATTGTTAAGGCTGTCATAGCCTTGGCCCACTCTCTGGACCTCAGCGTCATCGCCGAGGGGGTCGAAGAACCAGACCAGCTCTGCTCGCTCCTTGATCTCAACTGCGAATGTGTTCAGGGATTCTTCTTCCACAAACCCATGAGTACGGAAAAGGCCCTGGTTCTCCTGAAAAGCCGGGAGACTGCCAGCAACTCTTCGCCCAAATACAAAATGACCGAAGCCAAACGCGACTGCCACGAAACAATCATGTCCGAGGAAGAGCACTAGACGGGCAAGCCATCACCTTCTCCGAGCCCAGCCATCACGAAAAATTATCATCTCTTCTCTGGATTAATCCGCTCATCGGGATTATACCTCGCTCCAAATGGAGCAAAAAATGCAAAAAGAGAATCATTATATTAAAACAATGTTGATTACAGATACGAATAACATAGTTTTTATCCGAGCACATAAACCTAAAATGCATAGTGATGACTTAAGTATAGTAAGACCTATAATTAAGGCAGTAAATGAGAGAAAAAAGTCTCTTTATGGATTTGAAGCTGGTAAGATGAGTGTGCCATATAGAATTACTATCCCTATTATCTATGATGGTGTTCATTACGGTGTATTAGATATGGGTATAAATAGTAACTTT
>JAFLJW010000362.1 GCA_022712815.1 Pseudodesulfovibrio sp.
CCTTTTACGAAGTGTGCGCCGAAGCATGAAAACAGTATCTTTAGCAATACCCATAAGCACCCTCTATTTTTTGATGACGTACCCGGCTGGCGAATTGGTCCACGGCAGGGTTCGCACCTGGATTTCCGGTTTATCCTTGAAAAATTCATCCACCGCAAGGGTCTCTCCCGCCCATTCGGCGATGGAATACTCGTCAAAGATCATGATTCCCCCTCTGCAAAGTCGATCCCAGAAAGATTCAAGGGCAACTTTTGTCGGGGCGTATAGATCGCAGTCGAAGTGGATGAGCGAGAATCTTACCCCGGGATTTTCATCTATGAAAACAGGTACTGTCTCTTCAATATTGCCCTGAACCAATTTGATGTGTTTTTCCCAGGGAATGAATTTGTCCAGATCGTATATGTCAATGGCGTTTTCAAGCTCCTCAAAATACTGCTCTGGAGAAAATCCACCAACATTTTTCTGGCAGTTTTCAACTTCGGCACTATCTTCGGGCAGGAGTTGTGTGAATCCTTCCCAATTATCGAATCCCCACACGGTCTTGGTTCTGTCTCCGACAGTGTAGCATTCAAGCAGGTTGGCCCATGTCAGGAGGCCAAGCCCTCTAAAAAACGCCGAGTTCCGCGATGTCTCCGGGAACATCCAAGGTCTTTTTGAAGAATTCGGCGTGAGCCAGGAAGCGTTTGAGCCATTGCCGTCTTGCCAGAACCGGGAAGAGCTTGACACCATCTAAGGGGGATATCCCATACTTGCTGCAATGCTCTTCCAGTCGATCTTCAACAGTATCGTCGAGGCCTGTTTTCTTGAAGTCGTCAAAATCTCTTTCCATCATTCACCTCTTTTCAGTTTGAACAGGGCGTGGGCATCCAGCGGTTTGGGAGCACCTACATTGGGTTCAATATATTCCTGGATGAATTCCTTATTTTCGCCAACCAAGCATAGAGGCTGAGGAGTGGCGAACCAGTGGTTTGTCAGCAGTGCCTTCCTGGCGTCCTCCAATGTGGTGTCACGGATATTGCCCAAGGAGGTTTGGCAGAAATTGCAAGGAAAGATGTGTCCGTTTGCCGTGATCCCGAGAAATTCCTTCCCGGCGGGGCAGTGGCATTCTCCACCGAAATTGAAGACATCTCTGTTGATCAATGTCTGGCCTGTGTCCAAGGCCGGCGATTCCTGCCACATTTTGTATATGTGGGCGGAATCCTCCTTAGTCATGAGCAGGTCCTTTTGTCCTTCCAGTTTGCCCACGGGCATGGCAATTTGTATATCGAGTCGAATTTTTTTTCTCAACGCGAACTCATGTGCTTTCCTGAATCCTTCACCATACAACGATTCATGGGTTACCATGGTGGATATTGATGTCAGCAGACCGGATTTTATGACGAGATCTATGGAGTGCATGACCTTGTCGTATGACCCTTTGCACCTGTTGGTGTCATGCTCTTCGGGTATGCCCGAATCAAGGCTAAAAGCGATTTTGTCCACTTTTAATTCTTTCAAATGACGGATTTTTTCTTCCGTCATGGCCCAGCCGTTGGAGACCACGGTAATGTAGCATTCATCCGGTCTGGTTTTGTTGATGATAGCCTCCAGCCTGTCTGGGGCGAGGATGGGTTCTCCTCCCTGCAAGACGTAGTGCTGAACGCCAAGGCCGTATGCTTCGTCCAGCATTCGCTCGACAACCTCAATTCCCACGGTATCGACATGGGCGAAAGGGTCGGCATAGCAGTGAGAGCAATGCATGTTGCATTTGGGGGTTACATCAAGGGTCAGGCTGCGTAATGCCCCCTGGACGTATTCCTTTTGACGCTGGTGTAGCAGAGGTTTGTCTTTGTACATGAGTTTTTATTCGCCTGTATGTTTTGGGATATGAAAATGGATGTCAGGCCTTTTGCGGGAAGAACATTTGGCTATTGTCTGTGCAATAGTCGTTGGAAAGGCAAGGAGTACGGAAGTTTTCTCAGGGATTGCGTCCAGTCCATACACAGGCAGGTCAAGATAGGATTTGCCTTGCTTTTTTTCATCATCATCAACAAAGAAGGAGACTAATTCCCGCATGGATGCAGTCAGCCAGACCCCGGCATTTGATGTGCCAAAAACACCCAAGGGACTTTCGTCAGCCAAGGCAAGGCCCTGAGATCGGATCGCGGCAAGCCAGGTCAGGTGTGCTTTTGCAATGTATTTCCCTTTTGAAATATCGACAGGAATATTTTCGTCTTTCAAATTCTTTGAAACACGGGCGATCACACCAATTTCCTTGGGGCACCATGTGCTTGATGAGGCCAGAACTTCAAATCTGGCCTTGGTGACAGCGGCTTCAAGCCCTTCAAGGGTGAAATGCGAACAATGGTCAACCACGGGTAAATCAAAGGGGTTCTCCGTGAGGTCGCTTGTGTGGATGAAAAACAGCCCTTCGGGCGAGAGCATGGCCCTGACGGCGAGCATGGCCTGCATTGGGTCGAAAAGGTGTTCTATGACATACACCATTGAGATCATGTCGAACTGCTTGTCGATATCCTCAAATGGACCACAATGAAAATTTTCCACTCCCAGAAGTGATTCAATGATGTCCTTGCGGCTTTCCTTTTGGTCGCACCCCTGGAGAGTCCAGTCTGGAAAAAGGGTGGCAAAGGAGCGAAGGAAGGCACCGTTGCCACAACCGATGTCAAGGAGGCGTCCTTCTGTGGGCAATGTTGTCTCGTTCTGGAAATTGTTGAGGAGTCTGCGTGTGCGTGGCGTGGCTCCCTGCCCGTTGCTCAAGGGGGACATTTTATATTCTCTGTAAATTCTGTCAATGCCTTTCAGCCATTCCGAGGTAAGGCGTTTTTGGACATGACCACAGGTTGTGCAGGTGCAGAAGTTTCCGGTCCTGGGCCATGGCTTGCTGTCCGACGTGACCCAAACATCCACGGCCGTGGGGATGTTGGACAGAGTTGGTGCTTTGCAGAGCAGGCAGGTATCGTTCATGGGCAACGCCTATAGGGTTTGGGGTTTCAGGAAAGAGAGATATTGCTGCCCTCGTCCAAAGAGTCCCGCAAAGGAAGCAAAATCTTTCAGTTTTCCGGAACTGAGGAATGTTTCCACCGTGT
>JAFLJW010000062.1 GCA_022712815.1 Pseudodesulfovibrio sp.
GGGCGCAAAAAGGAATCGAAGGAGTAGCAGTTTTTCCTACTGACAGATTGTGAAATTACGAAACAGAAAAGGCCACCCAATTTGGGCGGCCTTTTTTTATTTCGTAACAAACAGAGCCTAACTACCGGCTCCCTTTCGTTCAACCTGCTTGAGCAGTTCCTTCAATTCTTTTTTCCATTTCTTGCCGCCAATCCCTTCGGCCAGATACTCGACCGTGTGGATGACGCGATTGCCGCGTTTCATCTGGAGCATGGACCTCTTTATTCCGACCTTGCAGGACGGACAGCCGACCACGATGGGTTTCTTTTTGTCCTTGCCTAGATCAGAGGTGAGCTGATCCTGTTTGCGTTCGCGCAGCCGGTTGTAGATGGCTGGGCTGGTCATGGCACCAAGGCCGGACTCGCCGCAGCAGCCGGGAGAGAGGCTGATATCCGCGCCTGTCAGTTTTTCTAGACCGGCGCGGTACATCTCACCAGCCTTGATTTTTGGGGTGTCCACCCATTCTGCGTGGCAGGCGGAATGGTAGACCACATCCTCTGTCTGACGCACGGCGGGAAGGCGTCCCATGAGGAACTGGACCACATCGAAACGGTTGAGTGGTTCGGTCAGTTCACCGGAAAAATCGTAACTCTCCAGTGATTCACGGCAAGTGCCGCAGGCGGTCAGCAAGGTAGTGGCCTTGAGACCCGCCTTGCCGGTTTTGACAAGGAGATCAAGGAATTCCTGCACGTTGCGATGGCGGTTTGTCTTGTAGGCTTCCTCGCAACCGCTTGAAAGGAGCGGGTAGCCACAGCACATATGGCGGTCTGGCAGGACAACGTTCACACCCGATTTGAGCAGCAGGTAGACCGAGGCCATGCCGATGGAGCGAGAGAAGAGTGACGCGCCGCAACCGGGAAAGTAAAGGACCGTGTCGTCCCGCTGGGCATTTGGGTTTTTGAAGATTGATCCGGTGTCAAGATGCAGTTCCTGCGACAGGTTCCTGAAATCGATATTCGGGCTGCGACTGCCCAGCATGGGCGACTCGATACGCGAGAGCCAGCGGGCCGGAACCATGCCTATCGCCGTATCCTGAATGGATTGTCCCACGGAGAGTAGTTTGGCCGCTACGGGCACGCTGCCAGCCGGATTCTTGGCCAAATTTGTCAGGATGATCTGCTTGAGCGGATGGCCTGATTTGCCTTTGCTATCGAGGAACGAGCGCATGGAGAGAGCGGCCCCGGCAGAGTCGATCTTGACCGGGCAGACAGCCTGACATTTGCCGCAGGCGGTGCAGTGGTCGATGATTCCCTGAAGCTGGGCCAGAAGTTTTGGTGCAGGCTCACCGGTCTGGAGCTGCGAGTAATAGATGCCTTCGATCAATGCGCCGAGGCTGATGTTCTTGTTGCGCGGGTGGTACATCAACCCCTTGGCCGGATAGTACATGGGGCAGACCTGTTTGCACTTGCCGCAACGAGTGCAGGTCTGGATGTTGCGCAACAGCCCCATGAGGGCTTCCTTGTCCCTGAGCGCGGTGGTGTCAAGGTCCTGAATGAGCCGGTTGAACGAAAACGTGAATGGCTTGCTCGGCAGTTTGCGCTGCACCAACTTGCCGGGATTGAGGATGTTGTTCGGATCCACCTTCTTCTTGTAGACGGCCAGGGCCTCGATCTTCTCCTCGCTCAAAAAGGCTATTTTAGTGATGCCGATGCCGTGTTCTCCAGACACTTCGCCCTTGAATTCGAGCACCTTTCTCATGACCACATCAGCGGCTTCGTGGGCCGAGGCGAGCATTTCGGGATCATTGGAATTGACCGGCAGGTTGACGTGGCAGTTGCCGTCACCCGCGTGCATGTGGTTGGCGATGACGATGCGCTTGAGCTGCATCTCGTGCCACATGCCGTTTATTTCACGGTCGAGCTTGGGGTAGGTGTCTCGCAGCTTGACAAACAGGAACCGGCACTGGGCCTCCTGCTCCTGATCGGACAAATCGCGGGAGCTGATCTCGCCTTCGATGATGGCCCGGGCGCGGGACAATCCTTCCAGAATGTCCGGGTCTTCATAATTGACGGTGTCCATTTCGCGGACCTTGTGCAGGGTCTTGCGATAAATCTTTGCCAGATAGATGAGATTCAGATCTTCAAGAAATTCGGCGAATTCCGGGATGACCTCCATCGGAATAACCACGTCCTCGTTGATCTTGAAGCCGGAAGTACGCTTTGAGATGGCGGACAGCTTGTGGCGGTCCTCCCAAAAAAACTCGGCCTCCTTGTCGTTGCGGGCCGTGAAAATATCCACGCCCTCATACGGATGGGCCAGAGCAACAATGGTCTGGCACGCTGCGTCCAGAGCCTCGATATCGTCGGAGTCAAGCTGGAGCAGGAGTACGGAAATAGGGTCGCCCTCATACTGAATGGACTTGGCCTGATACTCAATGGCCTGCACGTATTTGGCTCCGAATTCCTCCAGAGCGGAAATCTTGACCAGATCGCCTTCCTCACGAATTGTATCGCGCAACCCGACCACGTCCTTAATGACATACATGGCGTTCTTCATGGACCGGCCATAGAACTCAAGGCACAGGGTGCGGGAATTGGTCGGGGTCGGATAGCAGGCAAAGCTCGTCTCGGTAATGATACCGTCCACGCCTTCCTTCTGCACGCCGGGCAATCCGCCCAGATACTTGTTGGAGACATCCTTACCCAATCCCTTGCCGCGAATCTCGTCACCATCGAGATTAACGGTATCCATGAGTTTCCCATTCTCGTCGAATATCTCGAAAGTCGCCACTTCGTCGGTATAAATCTTGTGGCGCGGGTGATCCTTGCGGCGAACCTCGATAAGGCTGCCATCAGGCGTGACCATCCGGTAGCTTGCAATGGCGTCGATGGTTGTGCCGTATTCGAATGCGAACGGTCCGCCCGAGTTCTCGGAAATATTGCCGCCCAGAGATGAAGCGGATTTGGAGGCCGGGTCCACGGTAAAAAGCATGCCCTGCTCGCCAGCGGCCTTGATCGCATCCAGCGTGATGACCCCGGACTGGGCAGTCAGGACCATGGTCTCAGGATTGATATCGATGATCTTCTTGAACCGCGACAGCGAGAGAATGACGCACCGGGCCACTGCGGGAATAGCTCCGCCGGTCAGGCCGGTGCCGCCGCCACGGGGGATGATACCGAATCCCATCTCGTTGCCAAGGCGCACAATATACTGAATCTGTTCCTCGGTCTCCGGGAAAAGCACGAGCATGGGCAGTTCCATGCGCAGATCTGTGGCATCGGTGGCCGATTCGATACGACTGTTCGGCCCGTCGCCGATGGCCCCCTTGGGCATGTAGGGGCTGAGCCTGCTGATGACATTATCCCGAAACTCCATCTCCGCGTTGTGGCGTTCCCAAAACAGTTCGACACCGGTGGAGAGGATTTTGGCAAACGTCTTGTCAAGCATGGGCCTTGACATGTTCAATCGCCGGTCCACGGATTTGCGAACCAGTTTCGGGTCGATGAATGGATTATAACGGACCAGAAAAAGCTCGGCAGCGAGGTTGGAAGCGAGCTTCTTGACACCGTCAGGCCAGTGCTCGAACCGCTCCATGTCCACCACACCGAAGGCGCGGGTGATGAGCTGTTCATCTGATATGGAAATATGGGGACCGAGTTGGGCCATGTCTATAACTCTTATGTTGGATTTGTATGCAAAGAGGTTGTGAATATGCCCTTTGCTTATGAATATCAAGTATAGGCATGGGGATGTTTTTGGCAAGGGACGAAAGAAAAATACGAAAACCGCCCTTCCCTTTGCAAACAAAAATGCCCCCGCTCTTGTTTGAGCAGGGGCATCATTTCAAAAACCAGTCACTTAAATTTGCCTAAACTCCAGCCTTGTTCAGGGCCATCCTGACCTTGTCTTTCAATTCTGTAAGATCAACTGATTTGACCACATAATAGTCCGCGGCAATGGATTTCAAATCATGCTGGAATGAATCATATGCCGTGGACAGGATGATCGGTATCTGCTGGTCTTCCGCCCTGATTTCCTGCAACAGATCAAGCCCGGAGCGATTCACCCCCAGCTTGATGTCCAGAATGACGATGGTCGGTGTCTCCCGACCGATGACTTCAAGGATATCCTCCTCGCCGTCCGAGGTTGCGACAGTATACCCGTCGTCTTCCAGTTCTTCGCGGTAGAGCATGCGTATGTGTTTTTCGTCATCGACAACGAGAATCTTCCGGTGGCTCATTGAGTCCTCCTTGGGAGTTAGGCCTTCTGGTCCACCATACTCGAAATTTCACTTTAGGGTCAATACGGGTTTTGAGGTTTCAAACAATTTCTAACACCCATCCCGGAACCCCTGTAGCCACACCATTTCGGGCATATTACGCCCCAAATACCGCACTTGAACTTGCCGGATTTCATGAGTAGTGTCTCTCAACCCCGCTGGCCATCAACCCGGCTGCGGAAAAGGAGAACCATATGATCACGGTCAATCTTGAACCGGACGGAGAAGTCATCGAACTGCATGGCACGAAAACCGTCATTGCCGTACTGAACAGGCTGAAACTTCGCCCCAGCATGGCAATCGTCGCCAGAAATGATGAATTGCTCACCTCGGACCGCCGCCTGACACCGGGCGAGACAATACTGGTCCGCAAAGTGACCTCCGCAGGCTAGCAGACTGTTTAAAAAAAACTCGATTACTGCGTTGCTAAAAAAAATCAGATCCTCCCGCAGGAAAACTACCCTTCGGCCTTGATTATTTTCCGCGCCTTGTACTCAAGTCCTTCTGAACAGTCTGCAAAATCAAGGGTTAAAAAAAAAGATTGAGAGAATATTGAAATGAAATGCACCCGCTGTAAAAAACTCGCCTGCGTCTCCCTGCCCAGCCATCATTCCGGGTTCTGCAAGGATTGCTATCCGCTGTTCTTCACCCGTCAGGTGGAAACAGCCATCCGCCGCGAAAAGATGTTCACCCATGGCGAGCGTATCCTGGTCGCCCTGTCCGGCGGCAAGGATTCGCTGGCATTGATGCTCGAACTCAAACTTCAGGGGTATGACATCACCGGCCTGCACATCGACCTCGGCATCCCGAATTCCTCAAACAAGGCCCGGGCCAAAGTCGAAAATTTCTGCGATATGCACGACCTAACGCTTCAGGTTCTGGAGATGGAAAAGGAAGGATTACCCATCCCGGAGGTCAAGGCATTCATCAACCGTCCGGTCTGCGCCGTGTGCGGCAAGGTCAAACGACACCATTTCAATCGCATTGCCCGCGAAGGCGGCTTTGACGTGCTGGCAACCGGCCATAACCTTGACGACGAAGTGGCCCGCCTGTTTGCCAATACCCTGCGCTGGGACACGGCCTACCTGTCCGATCAGGGACCGATGCTGCCTGCGGCAGAAGGATTTGTACGCAAGGTCAAGCCGCTCTTTCGCCTGACCGAATTCGAGACCGCCAACTACGCATTTTTAAAAGGTATCGAAATACACTCCGCTCCCTGCCCATATTCCGGCGGCGCGAGTTTCACCAACCACAAGAAACTGTGGGGCGAACTGGAACACCGCAGCCCTGGCCAGAAATTCCAATTCTATCACGGCTTCCTGAAAAGAGGAAAACCAGCCTTTCCCGTGCAGGAAGAGACAAGCGGCGTGACTTTAACCCCGTGTGATGAATGCGGGTCGCCCACCAGCGTAGGCACCTGCTCGGTCTGCCGTATCAAGGCGACCGTGCGGGAAAACAAGGCGAAGGCCGAGGCCACGCAGGGATAATCGCCATGGACGGACCCAAAATAACCGTGACCATGCCCTGCTACAATTGCGGGGATACCGTGGCTCAGGCCCTTGACAGCCTGCTCTCCCAGAC
>JAFLJW010000063.1 GCA_022712815.1 Pseudodesulfovibrio sp.
CCCCAGAAACAGGATGGGGTTGTAAAAAACTTCATATGCGAGGCACGAAATATTTCTATCATTTCGGCGTACTAAGGTACGTCGTAATGATAGAAATATTTCAGTAACGAAGCAGATGAAGAGTTTTTACGACTCCATCAAGGATAAAATAATTACAAATCAGCAAGGGCAAACTCCACAGCAGCATCAACATGAATAACGGTGGTGTCAATCAACGGCAAAGAACTCTGTTCCTCACTCACCAGCATCCCAACTTCTGTGCAACCAAGTACAACAGACTGAGCAGACTGCTCACGAAGCAGACCAATGGCACACAAGTAGGTTTCTCGTGAAGAATCCACAATCTTCCCACGACAAAGCTCATCAAAAATAATTCTATTAATCTCAGCGCGCAGCTCCGCACCTGGCACAAGAACTTCGATCCCCCGCTGCCGCAAACGTTCACAATAAAAATCTTCTTCCATGGTAAAAGAGGTTCCAAGCAATCCAACTCGCGTCTCTCTTCTTGCCACTATTGTATCAGCAGTAGCGTCGGCGAGGTGCAAAAAAGGAACATTAATGGCCGCTTCAATCTGAGAAGCCACCTTGTGCATAGTATTGGTACAGAGCAGAATACAATCCACGCCACTACGCTCCAGAGCCGCAGCAATTTCAGCAAGCTTTTCCCCTGCCTCCTGCCAACGGTTCTCCCGTTGCATTATTTCGATTTCCTGGAAATCCACACTGTGCAGAACTATTTTTGCAGAATGTAACACACCACATTTTTTACTTATAGCCTGATTAAGGAGTTTGTAATAAAGAGCAGTGGATTCCCAGCTCATTCCTCCAATAAGTCCTACTGTTTTCATAATAACGGCACCCTCTCAAGGAGTAACAATTCAAATAACATTATGTTTGATTCCTATTCTTTTTTATTTTGTGTATAATAAATATGCAACATAAGCAAGCTAATTGGATTTTAATAGAACAAAGAATAATGAAACGACACCACGTCTCAAAACCAGATAGCAGTGACCCGCAACTCTTTGCATGGATGTGTGAAATCAGACGATTTCTTCATCAAAACCCGGAGCTCTCTTTTTGCGAGTTCGAAACGGCAAAATATATCCAGGAGAAACTGAACGAACTTGGTATCTCCTTTCGTAGTGGCTTGGGCGGGACTGGAATTCTTGCCGAGATCGGCCCTGCTGATGCCTTACTGACAGTTGGGCTCCGTGCCGATATGGACGCACTTCCCATCACAGAGGATACCGACCTTCCATTTGCGTCCGCCAAACCAGGATGCATGCATGCTTGTGGTCATGACGGCCATATTGCCATGCTGCTGGGAGCTGCACGCATACTGTTGCAGAAGGATCTTTCATGTCGTGTACGGCTTCTTTTTCAACCTGGTGAGGAACAAGGAAACGGTGCCCTCAAAATGATTGAAGCAGGTGCAATAGACGACCTTGCTGCAATTTTTGGCGGCCATATTGACACCCATTTTGCAACAGGAGCCATCACCGTGGACGAAGGTATCATCTGCGCATCGGCCGATCCCTTCGAAATCAGATTACACGGAAAAAGTGGACACGCTGCAAGGCCTCACGAAACAAAAGATGCCATTGTCGCTGCCGCAGGACTCATAACATCTCTACAGTCACTGGTTGCAAGAGAAGTTAATCCAAACCAGTCAGCAGTACTCACCGTGGGTCGGATTCGTGCCGGTGAAACACACAACGTCATTGCTGACGAGGCAATCATTGAGGGAACCGTTCGCAGCACCCACCCGGAGGCTAGGCAATATATGCTTGAAGGACTCCGAAGAATGGTGCAAGGCAATGCATCTCTCTATGGAATCACAGCAGACCTTGATCTTAGGGAATGTTTACCGGCGGTAATAAATCGTAAAGTTGCAACAACTGTTGCACGAGATGCTGCCGAGACAATCATTCCGGCAAAGAATGTTATATCTCAGGGGCCATCAAGCCTTGGCGGGGAAGATTTTGCCTTTTATCTGCAAAAAATTGAAGGCTGCCTGGTTCGTTTTGGTGCGAGGTTAACCGATGAAACCGGCCCTGCCCATAGTTCAACATTCGATTTTGACGAGAAAGTCCTCACCGTTGGCGCTGCATGGTATGCGCAGGTTGTCCTCCAATTTTGTACACACAGAAAAAAATCAAAATATTTATCGGGGGATTAATGACAGCTATAACTGACCCTGCACCATCCACCTTCACCTCCAGCCCGTCATACACTCTGGGCGTTGAACTTGAATTCCAGACCCTTGATACAGAGACCCTGAACCTCGCTCCCCTCGCCCCCGTTCTGCTAGATACTGCACCAGCAATTCTTCGACCACGAATAACCCATGAGTGGATACGCTCCATCCTCGAAATCCGCACCGGAATCTGTAACTCTGTCAGGGACGTTGAAAACGATCTGTTGCAGACCTGCTCCATGGCAGAAGAACTTGCCGCCGACAACAATTGCCTTTTGTTTGCCGCATCCCTCCATCCTTTCGCCAAATCAGCAGATCAGGTATTAACAAAAAATGTTCGCTACGAACGTATAATGGAGGAACTACAGATTGTTGGTCGTAGGTTTATATCGCAGGGCTTCCATGTACATGTGGGAATGATCGATGGAGACACTGCGGTAAAAGTTTGTGACAAAATCCAACCCTACCTTCCAATATTCCTTGCACTTTCCACATCTTCTCCTTTCTTTCAGGGACAGGATACCGGCCTTATGTCCTACCGTACCAAACTCTTTGAAGCGCTGCCCCTGGCAGGCATTTACGATGAGATTGGGGACTGGAACAGCTTCTTAAATGACATCACCATGTTGCAAGGAGCAGGAGTAATTGAATCGGTGAAAGATCTCTGGTGGGACGCACGACCTCACCCCGTTTTTGGCACCCTTGAGATCCGTGCCTGTGATCTGCCCGTTCAATTTGCTGATATTCTGGGCCTTACGGCTTTAATCCAGTGTTTCATCGCATGCCTTGCCGAAACGAGCACCCCTGTTTCATCCTGTAACCAGCAATTCTTACGCTGGAATAAGTGGCAGGCTGTGCGATACGGGCTGGATGGCAAATTTATTGATCCCATTGGTTTTCTTGGCGGCGGCAATATGACATTTCGTGAGGCGGTACGCCGTCTAGTCCAAAAGATGCAACCAATGACGGAACGCTTTGCATCAGAACGGTATATCAAAATGATCGACAGAATCCTTGAACAGGGAACAGGAGCAGATGTGCAACGCAGGGTCTACGCCAAACATGGTGACTTTCAACATGTCATCAAACAATTACATGAGACATTCTGGGCATGAGTAAATATACAAAATCAATCGTCGCCTCCGGGCACCCATTGGTGAGTGAAGCTGCCGCCACGATTCTGCGGGAGGGAGGAAATGCCTTCGACGCTGTGGTGGCTGCGGGTTTTGCATCCTGCGTGGTGGAACCAGCGCTCAACAGCCTTGGTGGTGGCGGCCTGCTCCTTGGACATTCTGCAAGTAAGGGGCAAAATCTGTTCTTTGATTTTTTTGTGGATACCCCAGGATTGAACATAAAAAAAGCAGTTCCTGATCCGCATTTTTTCCCGGTGACCGTTCAGTTTTCCGGCAGCAAACAAGATTTCAATGTGGGCCTTGGTTCCGTGGCTGTACCCGGTACGTTAAAAGGACTCCTCCACACCCACGAGCGCCTGGGGTTTATGGATCTGGCAGAAGTCGTAGCCCCTGCCATCGCATTTGCAAAAAGTCATACATTAAACAAGCAGCAAGCCTATTTCCTGAAACTTCTTCGTCCAATCATGGTTTTGCTCCCCGAAGGAAAAGCAATCTATGAACCCGACGGCAGCTACAGAAAAGAAGGTGACTTACTGG